>JABFXB010000195.1 GCA_013361975.1 Dermatophilaceae bacterium | reverse complement strand
GAGCCGGCCGTCGTCGAGCCCGAGGCAGTAGCTTCCGCCGCCCCGACGCCGGCGTCCGTGCCGAAGCCGTCGGCGATCCCGACTCCGGCAGCACTGGCCAAGGCTGTTCCGCACCCGACCGTGACCACCGTCGCTCCCCCGCCCATCACGACCGACCACTCCGCGTCGGCGGCCTTCGGTCGCGTCGACGAGAACGGCACCGTGTTCGTGCGCACCAAGGACGGCGAGCAGGAGGTCGGCTCCTACCCCGGCGCCAGCGACGCCGAGGCACTGACCTACTTCGCCCGCAAGTACGACGAGCTGTTCGCCTCCGCGGTGCTCCTGGAGCAGCGCCTCTCGCAGCCCGAGGTGCCGGCCAAGGACGTCGCCGAGGGGCTGAAAACCCTTGCGGCACAGGTGAAGGACGCGACCGTCGTCGGAGACCTCGACGCCCTCGCGACGAAGCTCGACGAGATCCAGTCGGGCCTCGCGGCCAAGCGCAACGTCGAGCAGCAGCACCGCGCCGAGGCGCGCGCCGCGGCCACCGCGGAGCGCGAGAAGATCGTGGCCGAGGCGGAGTCGATCGCGGCCCAGCCCGAGAGTCGCATCCAGTGGAAGAGCAGCGGCGCCCGCATGCGGGAGCTGCTCGACGAGTGGAAGGCGCACCAGCGTGCGGCCACCCGTCTCGACCGCGAGACCGAGTCGGCCATGTGGCAGCGGTTCAGCGCCGCGCGCAACGGCTTCGACAAGGCCCGCCGCAGCCACTTCGCCGGCCTCGATGCCGCGCACGCCGACGCCAAGGCGGCGAAGGAGCGCCTCGTCGGCGAGGCGGAGAAGCTCGCCACGAGCACCGACTGGGCCGTGACCGCCGGCGCCTTCAAGCGCCTCATGGACGAGTGGCGTCGAGCCGGTCGGGCGAGCCGCTCCGACGACGACAAGCTGTGGGCGCGCTTCAAGGCGGCCCAGGACGCGTTCTTCGCGGCCAAGGACGAGGTCGTGGCCGCTGAGGAGGAGCAGTTCCGCGGCAACCTCGCGGTCAAGGAGGCCTTGCTCGTGGAGGCCGAGGCGATCCTGCCGGTCACCGACCTCGAGAAGGCCAAGGCGCAGCTGCGCGTCATCCAGGACAAGTGGGACGCGGCGGGCAAGGTGCCACGTGCCGACATGGAGCGGGTCGAGAAGGCCATGCGTCGGGTCGAGCAGACGGTGCGCGACGCCGAGGACCGCAAGTGGAAGTCGAGCAACCCCGAGGTGGCAGCGCGCGCCAAGGCGATGGTCGACCAGCTCGAGCGCGCCGTCGCCGACCTCGAGGACGACCTTGCCAAGGCTGAGGCCTCGGGCAACGCCGGCAAGGTGCGCAAGGCCCGTGAGGCCCTCGAGGCACGTCAGGTCTGGCTCGACCAGGCCCGAGCCGGAGTCGCCGAGTTCGGCGGCTGACCCTCTTCCCCCACAACCGTCGAGAGGCCACTTCTGGCCCCCTCGCAGCAATCGAGAGGCCAGTTCCTGCCCACAGGAGCGGGCCTCTCGACTTTGCGCTAGGAGGGCCACACGTGGCACCCGACGTTCGAGAGAGGGCCACACGTGGCCACTCGACGGTCGAGAGAGGGCCACACGTGGCCACTCGACGGTTGTCTGTGGGTCAGGTGCGCATGGCGGCGTCGGTCGACTTGCCGCCATTGACGCGGTAGACGTCGAAGACGCCGTCGATGCGGCGCACCGCCTTGATCACGTGGTCGAGGTGCGCGGGGTCGCCCATCTCGAAGGTGAAGCGCGAGATCGCGACGCGGTCGCGGGACGTCTGCACCGACGCCGAAAGGATGTTGACGTGCTGGTCGGACAGCACGCGCGTCACGTCGCTGAGCAGCCGGTTGCGGTCGAGGGCCTCGACCTGCAGCTGCACGAGGAACACGCTGGCCGAGCTGGGAGCCCACTCGACGTCGATGAGGCGCTCGGGGTTGGCGGTCAGCTGGTCGGCGTTCGTGCAGTCGACGCGGTGCACCGACACGCCGTTGCCGCGGGTGACGAACCCGATGATGGGGTCGCCCGGCACGGGCGTGCAGCACTTCGCGAGCTTGACCCACACGTCGGCCGTGCCGACCACGACCACACCGGGGTCTCCGCCACGCCGACGGCTGGCCGCGCGGGTGGGGACGGTCGCCTCGGCGAGGTCCTCGGTCGCCCCGTCGACACCACCCATGGAGGCGACGACCTTGCCGACGACGTGCTGGGCGGAGACGTGCCCCTCGCCCACGGCGGCATACAGGGCCTCGATGTCCTGGTAGCGCAGGTCGGTCGCGACGGCCGTCATCGACTCGTGGCTCATGAGCCGCTGCAGCGGCAGGTTCTGCTTGCGCAGCGCCTTGGCGATGGAGTCCTTGCCGGCCTCGATGGCCTCCTCGCGCCGCTCCTTGCTGAACCACTGCTTGATCTTGTTGCGGGCGCGCGGGCTCTTGACGAACTGCAGCCAGTCGCGCGACGGTCCCGCCCCGTCGGCCTTGGAGGTGAGCACCTCGACGACGTCGCCGTTCTCGAGCGTCGACTCGAGCGGCACCAATCGGCCGTTGACGCGCGCACCGATGCAGTGGTGGCCGACCTCGGTGTGGACGGCATACGCGAAGTCGACCGGCGTGCCGCCCATCGGCAGGGCGACGACGGAGCCCTTCGGCGTGAAGACGTAGACCTCGCTGCTGCCCATCTCGAAGCGCAGCGAGTCGAGGAACTCGCCGGGGTCCTCGGTCTCGCGCTGCCAGTCGAGCAGCTGACGCAGCCAGGCCATGTCGTTCTGCGGCGTGATCTCGCCGGGACGGGCAGCGCCGCCGTTGTTGGCCTGGTCCTTGTACTTCCAGTGGGCCGCGACGCCGTACTCGGCCCGGCGGTGCATCGTGTGCGTGCGGATCTGGATCTCGACGGGCTTGCCCTGCGGGCCGATGACCGTCGTGTGCAGCGACTGGTACATGTTGAACTTCGGCATCGCGATGTAGTCCTTGAACCGGCCCGGGACCGGGTTCCACCGCGAGTGGAGGGCGCCCAGCGCCGCGTAGCAGTCGCGCACCGTGTCGACGAGCACGCGCACGGCGACGAGGTCGTAGATCTCCTCGAAGTCACGTCCGCGCACGATCATCTTCTGGTACACGGAGTAGTAGTGCTTCGGCCGGCCGGTGACGACCGCCTTGATCTTGGCGGCCGTGAGGTCCTCGGTGACCTGGCCCCGCACGCCGGCGAGGTACTCCTCGCGCGCCGGCGCCCGCTCGGCCACGAGGCGGACGATCTCGTCGTAGACCTTGGGGTAGAGGGTCGCGAACGAGAGGTCCTCGAGCTCCCACTTGATGGTGTTCATGCCGAGCCGGTGGGCGAGGGGGGCGTAGATCTCGAGGGTCTCGTTGGCCTTGCGCTTGGCCGACTCGGGGCTCACGTAGCGCCACGTGCGGGCGTTGTGAAGGCGGTCGGCGAGCTTGATGACGAGCACCCTGATGTCGCGCGCCATGGCGATGACCATCTTGCGCACCGTCTCGGCCTGGGCGGCCTCGCCGTAGGTGACCTTGTCGAGCTTGGTGACGCCGTCGACGAGCATCGCGATCTCGTCGCCGAAGTCGCGGCGCAGCTCGTCGAGGCCGTATGCCGTGTCCTCGACGGTGTCGTGCAGCAGCGCGGCCGCGAGGGTCGGTGGTGTCATGCCGAGCTCGGCGAGGATCGTCGTCACGGCGAGCGGGTGCGTGATGTACGCGTCGCCGCTCTTGCGCATCTGGCCGTCG
>JABFXB010000270.1 GCA_013361975.1 Dermatophilaceae bacterium | reverse complement strand
CGGGGCTGGAGCGACGTCAGACGCAGCGACCGTTCTTGCACTCGTGGTCGAACAGGGCGCGGGCCAGGACCGTCGTCATGTCGGCGGGTGAGGGAGCGGCGTAGAAGTCGGAGTAGGTCATCTTCGAGATCTGCGACAGCGCGTTCGGGTCGACGTCGGGGCCGATGCCGATGGTGGTGATGGCGATCGGCTTGTTCGGGTCGCCGGCGGCACGCAGGTTGGCCTTGAGCTGCTCGAGCGAGATGCCGTTCGGGTCCTCGTTGCGCCCGTCGGTGAGGATCACGACGGCGTTGACCCGCCCGGGGTCGTACTGGGCCTTGGCCTTCTGGTACGCAGCCCAGATCGTGTCGTAGAGGCCGGTGCCGCCGCCGACGTTCTTGGACAGCGTCGCCGCGGCCGTGGCCACCAGGGCACGGTGGCTGTCGTCGTCGAGGCGGCCGATGGGGGCCAGCTCCTTGTAGTCGAGCCCACCACCGCCGATGCCGATGGAGAACACCCACAGCCCGAGCTTCGTCGTCTTCGGCAGGGCGGCCAGGGCGATGCCCGCCGCCTCCTGGGTGATGGCGACGCGGGTCGTGTTGCCGACCTTGTCCTTCATCGACCCGGAGACGTCGAAGACGGAGAGGATCGAGAAGTCGGTCGTGGCCGACTGCCAGACGTCGGTGGCGGCGTTCACGGTGTCGGCGTCGGGCGTGTCGCCGATCTTCACGTCGCCGACGCTGCCCTGCGGGGTCGGCATCGTCACCGGCACCGCCGTCGAGCGGATGCCGTACTCCGCGAAGATCTTCGCCGCCTTCGGCGTCATGAGGTACGCGCGGAGCAGCTCGACCGCCTGGTCGCGCACCGGGTCGGTCGCGACGTTGACGAGGGAGAACTCGAAGGCGGGGGTGCCCTCGCTGGGCGTCACCGAGACCATCCTGTGGTCCGGGTAGAGCCGGTTGTGGTCGATGAGGTCGGCCTCCGACACCGGGAACGCCGCCGCCTTGTCGGGGGTGGCGTTGTAGACGCCGAAGAGGTCGTCGATCGAGGGAGCGGCGCCCTTGGCCAGCTTGGGGATGACGACACGCCCCTGCTCGGTCGACAGCTTGGGCAGGGCCGAGGCGAGCGTCAGCATGCCGGCGGTCGTCGACCGGGGGTCGGTCATGCGGATCGGGTTGTCGGAGGCGACGAGGTCGAGCCACTTCGGCTGGCCGTCGAGCGTGGCGGCCTGCTTCGGGTCCATCGCGATGACGAGCGGGCTCTTCGCGAAGGCGCTCGCCGGCTTGGCGTTGAGCTTGGCCGTCTCGTTGACGCGCTCGACCCAGCGCGGTGAGTCGGGGATCCAGCCGTCGGGCCGGTCGGGCTGACCCTGGCCGAGCCCGATCATCGCCTCGATGGGCGCCTTGCCGCGCACGACGTAGTCGACGCACGGCGACTGCGGGTCGGCCTGGTACTCCTTGGCCAGCGCGAGCACCGCGGGCTGCGCGGCCTCCGCCACCCAGAGCGACACCGGCGTGCGCTCGGGGCAGCTCTTGCCGGGCGTCGCGGTGAGGGCCGCCACCGGCGTGGACTCGCGACCCTGCCACCAGACGAAGCCGCCGAGCCCGGCGCCGGCGAGCAGCACGACGCCCAGCACGGCCGCGATGACGCGGTTGCGCCGTCGTGCTGCGATCTTCGCCTCGAGCGCCTTACGGTTGGCCCGACTCTCGAGCAGGCTCTTCTCGTACGGTCCCATCGGGCGTTGTGGAGGGGTGGGGTTGGACACGAGGTTTCCTCACATGAGGACGCCCCGGCACCGGGGCGTCAGGGTGAACCACCGGCCAAAACTACCGGGCGGCTCGCGCAGAATGGTGCCCGACCCCGAGGCATCTTGTCGAATGACCGGACCGTCGCGAATCGCCCCTCTCGTGGGCGATTCGCCCCGCCTCCCCGGAGCGTTCGTCACCGCCGGAAGGCCTGTCCGAGCAGGTCTCCGGTGGCTCACCGAAGGTCGGAGCGGGTCGGCGCGTGCGCGCCCGCCCGCCCCACCGTGAGCGCGCCGGTGACCAGCGCCCGCTCGACCGCGGGCAGCACGTCGGCGAGACGGGCCTGGTGCAGGCGGGTGCGCGACTCTGGCCCGCCGAGCAGGCCGGAGTCGATGAGGCCCGAGACGAGCCCGGCCATGAACGAGTCGCCGGCGCCGACGGTGTCGACCACGTCGACGCGCGGCGCGGGCAGCGCCTGCTGCTCGCCGGTGCGGCTGACCCGCACCACCGCGCCTTCGCCGCCGCGCGTCATGACGATCACCGCGGGGCCGAGCTCGGCCCAGCCGCGCAGGACGTCCTCCTCGGACTCGCCCGGGCAGAGCCAGGCGATGTCCTCGTCGCTGACCTTGACGAGGTCGGCGAGCCGGATGGACTCCTCGATGGTGCGCCGGGCCTGGTCGGGCAGGCCCATGAGCGCCGGCCGGGCGTTGGGGTCGTACGACACGGTCGCCCCGAGCCCGCGGGCGACCGCGAGGATCTCGCGCACCTGGGTGCCACCGGGCTCGAGCACCGCGCCGATGCTTCCGGTGTGGACGTGGCCGTATGCCGTGAGGCCGGGGACCGAGGCCACCTGCCACTCGAGGTCGAAGACGTAGGTCGCCGCGCCTGTCAGGTCGAGGGTCGCGTAGGCGACCGACGTGAACGGAGCGCCCTGCGAGCCGGCCGTCAGCGCCACCCCACGCTCACGGCATACGTCCTCGATGCGCCGCCCGCGCTCGTCGGTGGCGATCCACGTCGCGAGGTCGACGGGGTGGTCGAGGGCGGCGAGGCCGAACGCGACGTTGGCGGGGCTGCCGCCGACGTGCTCCTCGGTGCCGCCGCCGGGAGTGGTGACCGCGTCGACGAGCGCCTCGCCGATGACGAGGGTGTGCACGCGGGTGGCCTGGGTCATGGCGGTCAGTCCTCGATCATGTCGGCGCTGCCGAACCAGCCCGGGCGGTCGAAGCGGTGCTCGCTGTCGATCGTGCGGATCGTGCCGCTGCGCGAGCGCATGACGAGGGAGTTGGTGCGGGCCGACTTCGCGCCGTAGCGCACACCGCGCAGCAGCTCGCCGTCGGTGATGCCGGTCGCGACGAAGAAGCACTCGCCCGTGACGAGGTCGTCGGTGGCGAGCACGCGGTCGAGGTCGTGACCGGCATCGATGGCCTTCTGGCGCTCGTCGTCGTCCTTGGGCCAGAGCCGGCCCTGGATGACGCCGCCGGTGCACTTGATGGCGCAGGCGGCGATGATCCCCTCGGGCGTGCCGCCGATGCCGAGGAGCAGGTCGACGCCGGTGCCGGGTCGGGCGGCCATGACGGCACCGGCGACGTCGCCGTCGACGATGTAGCGGATGCGGGCGCCGGTGTCGCGGATCTCCTGGGCGAGGCCGTCGTGGCGCGGCCGGTCGAGCATGACCACCGTGACGTCGGCCGGTGTCTCCTTCTTGGCCTTGGCCACGCGCCGGATGTTCTCGGAGACCGGGAGGCGGATGTCGACGACGTCGGCCGCCTCGGGGCCGGTGGCGAGCTTGTCCATGTAGAACACGGCCGACGGGTCGTACATCGCGCCGCGGTTGGCGACGGCCATGACGGCGACCGCGTTGTTCATGCCCTTGGCCGTGAGGGTCGTGCCGTCGATGGGGTCGACGGCGACGTCGACCTCGGGACCGGTGCCGTCGCCCACCTGCTCGCCGTTGAAGAGCATCGGGGCGTTGTCCTTCTCGCCCTCGCCGATGACGACGACCCC
>JABFXB010000064.1 GCA_013361975.1 Dermatophilaceae bacterium | reverse complement strand
TGGCCCGACATCAACCTCAACATCGACCTCAAGGCGCCGGGCACGGCGCTCCCGCTCTGGCGGCTCATCGAGGAGAGAGACCTGCACGACCGGCTGTGCGTCGGCTCGTTCTCGCAGCGCAACATCTCCCAGTTCCGGCGCCTCTCCCGTGGCCGGGTCGCCACTGCCGCGGCTGAGGTCGGCACGGCGTTGGCCCGTTTCGGTCCACGCTGGGTGACCTTCCTGCTGCGCACCCCCGCCGACGTCTTCCAGGTACCTCCGAGCGTGCCGCTGCGAGGGCGGTCCGTGCGCGTGGTCACCAGGGGACTCCTCGATGCCGCGCACCGCTACGACAAGCAGGTGCACGTCTGGACGATCGACGACGCCGATGAGATGCACCGCCTGCTCGACCTCGGTGTCGACGGCCTCGTCAGCGACCGCATCGACGTCCTCAAGGACGTCCTCGTCGAGCGCGGGGCCTGGACGGGCCGGCCCTGACCTCGACCGCCGTCTCAGCGGACGAGCACGTGCCCGCGGCCCGTGCTGAGACGCGTCCACCGACCGTGGGTGGAGATGGAGGCCGGCTCACCGGCCGACGTGAAGCCGAGCACGTGGGCGCCGAAGGCGAGGCCGGCCGCGATCGGGGGAACTGTGTCACTCATCGCAGCCCACGTCCGACGACGCAACGCATCGACGGCATGCGCGCCGGCACCATCTGGCGTGCCCTCGGCCACCTGTGAGATCCCTTGCCGCGCAATGGATTCCACGGCGTCGCCGTCGAGCTGCCCCACCGGCTCCCATCCGTCCCGCGGTGGCGTGAGTCCGCTCCACGGGGCGCGAACGGTCGTCGGCGGCACGCTGAGGACCGACCCCGCGCCGTCACGAGCGAGTCGGTCGGCCACCGACGCGAACGACACCGTCGTGTCGACCGCGTCGGACGGCGCGATGCCCACCACCCGCATGCCGAGCACGGTCCCTTCACCCAAGAGGCCGCTGCCCTCGATCACTGCGACCGTGGTGACGAGCAGGTTCCCGAGCACCTGCAGGCGCACGGCACCGTCGGGGTTGGCCTTGCGCGCGCGCCCGAGGTAGGTGCCGAGGTCGGCCAGGCCGCGGGGGTCGCCGAAGTCGATGTGCACCGTGCCGGTCACCGGCGCCGCCGCCGGAACGGTGCCGGTTCGCCCTCGTGCGCGCGCAGCGAGGCGCGCTCCTCGGGGCGCATCCGACGCGGCGACTCGCTCGTGAAGTCGTAGAGCGCCAGCTCGGTCTCGGCCACGGCGTAGACGCGGCGCTGGCCCTCGGCGGTGTCGACCCCGTCCGGGTCGGTGACGATGTAGGCGACGTCGAAGCCGGCCCCGCCCACACGCGACACCCACATCTGGATCTCCACCGGCTCGTGCCGGAAGCCGAGGGGCCTGCGGTACTCGATCTCGTGGCGTGACACGAGGACGCCCTCGTCGAGGAGCGACTTGTCACCTGCGCCCCCGCCGTCGAACCAGTCGCGGAACGCGATCACGCGGGCGTCC
The DNA here is from genome assembly GCA_013361975.1 of Dermatophilaceae bacterium. GTDB lineage: Bacteria > Actinomycetota > Actinomycetes > Actinomycetales > Dermatophilaceae > Terrabacter. Next base: position 13,427 of record JABFXB010000064.1, on the reverse strand, counting down.
TCGAGCAGTCGGAGGAACTGCACGTTGTTGATGTGCGCGTAGGCGTCCATGTCGGACCAGCGCAGCGCCACCTGCGCTGCGTAGGGCGTGGCCTGTGGTTCGCCGGTCTGCGTCATGGCCCCATCCTTCCAGTCACGGGAGTCGCCGCTCCTCCACAGCCCCCTGGCGGACGAGCCACCCGTCCACAGGCCGGGTATGCCGGTCGGCGCAGTCGGCGCCGCCACGTAGGTTGGGTGCCATGTCGACCACCCCCGCCGCCCTGACTGCAGCCGACGTCGACCCCGGCCTGCTCGAGCGCGCCACGACGGCGCTGCGGCGCCTTGTGGGCCGAGACGACGTCGACTTCCGCGACGGCCAGCTCGAGGCCATCAACGAGCTCGTCGCGGGGCGACGCCGGGTGCTCGTCGTCCAGCGCACCGGCTGGGGCAAGTCCGCCGTCTACTTCGTCGCGACGGCCCTTCGCCGGGCCGAGGGCGCCGGTCCCACGGTCATCGTGAGCCCCCTGCTGGCGCTCATGCGCGACCAGATCGCCGCCGCGGAGCGCGCCGGCATCCGCGCCATGACACTCAACTCGACCAACGCGGACGAGTGGGGCGCGGTCTCCGGTGCTCTCGCCCGCGGCGAGGTCGACGTGCTCCTCGTGAGCCCGGAGCGCCTCAACAACCCGCGGTTCCGCGACGAGCAGCTGCCCGCGCTCGCCGAGTCGTGCGGCCTCCTCGTCGTCGACGAAGCCCACTGCATCAGTGACTGGGGCCACGACTTCCGGCCCGACTACCGCCGCATCCGCGACCTGCTGACGACCCTGCCCGAGCGCACTCCGGTGCTCGCCACGACCGCCACGGCGAACGCCCGTGTCGTGACCGACGTCGTCGAACAGCTCGGCGCCGGCGGCCGCGACGTCCTGACCCTTCGGGGGCCGCTGGCCCGGGCTTCCCTGCGTCTCGGGGTGCTACCGCTCGCCGCCCCCGAGCAGCGCCTGGCCTGGCTCATCGCCCACCTCGGTGAGCTGCCCGGCTCGGGCATCGTCTACGCCCTGACCGTGGCGGCTGCCGAGGACGTGGCAGTCGCGCTGCGCGAGGCAGGCCACGTGGTCGCCGCCTACACCGGTCGCACCGAGCCGGCCGAGCGCATCCGCCTCGAAGAGAGCCTTCGCGACAACAAGGTCAAGGCCCTCGTCGCGACGTCGGCCCTCGGCATGGGTTTCGACAAGCCCGACCTCGGCTTCGTGCTGCACCTCGGCGCCCCGTCGTCGCCCGTCGCCTACTACCAGCAGGTCGGGCGAGCCGGCCGCGCCACCGACCGGGCCGACGTGCTCCTGATGCCCGGCCCCGAGGACAAGGACATCTGGCGCTACTTCGCGTCGGCCTCGATGCCCCGGCAGGACCAGGCCGACGCCGTCGTGCGGGCCCTCACCGAGTCCGAGCGCCCGCTGTCCACCATGGCGCTCGAGACGATCGTCGACGTGCGCCGCACCCGCCTCGAGCTGCTGCTCAAGGTGCTCGACGTCGACGGCGCGGTCCACCGCGTCCCGGGCGGCTGGACGGCGACGGGCGAGCCCTGGACGTACGACGACGAGCGCTATGGCCGGGTCACCGAGGCCCGCGAGCGCGAGCAGCAGCTGATGGTCGACTACGAGCGCACCGACCGGTGCCGCATGGCGTTCCTCCAGGAGTGCCTCGACGACGACTCCGCCGAGCCGTGCGGTCGCTGCGACCGGTGTGCCGGTCCCTGGTTCGACACCACGATCCCCGAGGCGGCTGTCAACACAGCGAGATCCCGGCTCGAGCGCCCGGGCGTCGTCCTCGATCCTCGGGCCCAGTGGCCCAGCGGCATGGACCGCCTCGGCGTGCCCCTGAAGGGCAAGATCGCTCCCGCCGTCGCGATGGGCGAGGGACGGGCGGTCGCCCGGCTGAGCGACCTCGGCTGGGGGCATCGTCTGCGCGAGCTGCTCCGCGGCGACGACCGGGAGGTTCCCCCGGAGGTGGTCCGGGCCTGCGTCGACGTGCTCGCCGGATGGGGCTGGGCCGAGCGTCCCGCAGCCATCGTCTCCGTGCCGTCACGCCGACGGCCGCAGCTCGTCGGGTCGCTCGCCGCCGGTCTGGGGCAGCTCGGGCGCCTGCCCTACCTCGGCGCGCTCGACCTCGTCGAGGGCGGACCCGTCGGCGACCCCGGCGGCAACAGCGCCTTCCGCCTCGCCAACGTGTGGGGGCGGCTGGCGGTCGGTCCGCAGCTCGCGGCCTCCCTCGCGCAGGTGCCTGGTCCGGTCCTGCTCGTCGACGACGTCAGCGACTCACGCTGGACGCTCACCGTCTGCGCGGGCCTGTTGCGTGAGGCCGGGGCCCCAGCCGTGCTCCCGCTGACGCTCGCGCTGGAGGCCTGAGACGCGTGGCCGCCCCGACGGATGGGGCGGCCGGCCAGTAGGGTCGACGTGTGAGTGCCGACGCCCCCGCTGAGCCGCGCCCGCTGCCACCTCTCGAGGACCTCCTCGACGTGCTGAGCCTCCGCGACATCGGGACGGCGAAGATCGCCGTCACCGACGTGCTCGGACGAGACGCCGCGGAGTCGATCGGGGCGACCTCCGCCCGCGTCTTCGAGGGACGTAGCCAGAAGATGCCGCACGGTCGCGTGTTCGGCGGCCAGGTGCTCGCGCAGTGCGTCATGGCCGCCGGCATCACGGTGCGTGACGTCAACGACGGCGACGGCGCGCGACCGATCCACTCGCTCCACGGCTACTTCATGCGACCCGGCGACGACACCCTTCCGATCCGCTTCGCCGTCGAGGAGATGCGCGACGGCAACTCGTTCTCGACCAGGCGGGTCCATGCCGTGCAGAAGGGCGCCCCCATCATGTCGATGACGTGCTCGTTCCAGGAGCGAGCCGGCGGCCTCGACCACCAGGACCCCATGCCCGCGGTCGCCGGCCCTGACGGTCTTCCCTCCCTCGCCGACGCCTTCCGGGGCGTCGACCACCCCGGAGCCAGGCACATTGCCGAGTCGCGGCCCATCGAGATGCGTCCCGTCGAGAGCAACATGTTCGTCGATGCCGGCCAGCAGCAGGTCGCCACCAACCACGTCTGGATGCGGGCGATCGACCGGCTGCCCGACGACCCGCTGCTCCACGCGGCCGTGCTCGCGTACTCCAGCGACTACTCCCTGCTCGAACCGGTGCTCCGGCGTCACGGGCTGGTCTGGACCGACCCGCGGCTGCGCGTGGCGAGCCTCGACCACTCCATGTGGTTCCACCGCGATGCCCGGGCCGACGAGTGGCTCCTCTACGCCCAGCAGTCGCCCTCCGCGATCAGTGGGCGCGGCCTTTCGATCGGCGAGATGTACGCGCAGGACGGCACGCTCGTCGCCACGACCGCACAGGAGGGCATGGTGCGCGTCAAGGAGGCGTGACGCCGCAGGACCGCCGGCGGGACCCACCCCTGCCGCAAATGCCTGCGTTGGCGCACGCTCGCCCGTCCCGGCGAGCAGCATGGTTCCATGGGCGAGACTGCGCACCGGGAGCCCGGGCAGGAGCAACGACGGCGCGGACGGTGGTGGTGCCGACTGCACGTGTGGCACCGCTGGCGCACCTACCGCTATCCCAACAGCGTGGAGGCCGGGGCGCGCTACCAGGAGTGCCTCGACTGCGGCAAGCAACGAGACGTGGGCGTCGGCCCCGGCGTGGTCGGCTGACCGAGCGGTCCCCACCTGATCGACCGCTCGCCGGGATCGGGCGGGGTCGCGGGCTCAGTCCTCCAGGCGGAAGCCGAGCTTGACGGTGACCTGCCAGTGCGCCACGGCTCCGTCGGCGAGCTGGCCGCGGATGTCGGTGACCTCGAACCAGTCGAGGTTGCGCACCGTCGAGCTGGCCTTGGCGACGGCGTTGCCGACCGCCGCCTCGATGCCCTCGGGCGACGACCCGACGACCTCGGAGATCGAATACACGTGGTTGGCCATGGCTTCTCGATTCGCTCAAGGCACCCGGGCTCTCCGAGCCGCCTCGAACCAAACTAGACCCGCGCGTCAGTGCGCACCACGGCGACGTCGTGGCCGTCGAGCCACACCCCGTGCTCGTCGACGACCGGCGCGCGGCCCCACGAGGCGAGGACGTGCTGGACGTCCCCGTCGAAGGGAACCACCTGGCTGCGGCCGGCGAGGTTGCACACGACGTGCACCGAACCTCGCGACAGCACCAGCCATCGCTTGTCCTCGTCGAACCTGGCCGAGGTCGACCTCAGGTCGCCCGACGCGACGTCGGGCTGCGTGCGGCGGACCCGGATCAGCTCGCGGTAGAAGTGCAGCATCTCGACGTGGCCCGGGGCCGTGGGCTCGCTCCAGTCGAGCACGCTCTCGTCGCGCGTCGCCGGGTCCTGGGGGTCGGGCACGTCGGCCTCGTCCCAGCCGTGGGCCGCGAACTCGCCCCGCCGGCCGGAACGCACAGCGTCGGCCAGCCACTCCTCCTCGAACGAGGTGAAGAAGGCGAACGGCGTGCTCGCGCGCCACTCCTCCCCCATGAAGACCATCGCCGTGTAGGGCGAGAGCAGGTAGAGGGCCGCGCCGATCGCCTGCTGTCCGGGCGAGACCTGCTCGCTGATGCGGTCGCCGGTCGCGCGGTTGCCGACCTGGTCGTGGGTCTGCAGGTAGGCGAGGAACTGGTGCCCCGAGCGGGCCTCCTTGTCGACCTTCGCTCCCCACCGCGCCTGGCGGAACGTCGAGAACCGGCCGTCGTGGAGGAACGCGTCGGTCAGGGTCTTGGCCAGCACGGAGATCGGACCGCCGTCGGGCCAGGCCTCGGTGCCGCCGGCGAAGTCGGCGTAGTAGCCCTGCCTCTCGCCGGTCAGCGTCACGTGCAGGGCGTGGTGGAGGTCGTCGTCCCACTGCGCGGTCATGCCGCGGCCGCCGTCCGCTGTGGGCGTCACCATGACCGGGTCGTTGAGGTCGCTCTCGGCGATGAGGTCGAGCGGCCGGCCGAGCTCCTTTGCGAGAGAGGCTGTCTCGTCGGACAGCTGGGCGAGGATGTGCGGCTGCGAACCGTCCCGCAGCTCGTGGACCGCGTCGAGCCTCAGCGCATCGACGTGGAAGTCGCGGAACCAGCGCAGGGCGTTGTCGACGAGCCAGCGGCGCACCTCGTGGCTGCCCTCGGCGTCGAGGTTGACCGCGGGACCCCACGGCGTCGTGTGGGTGTCGGTGAAGTACGGGCCGAACTCGGCGAGGTAGTTGCCGGTCGGGCCGAGGTGGTTGTAGACGACGTCGAGGCAGACCCCGAGCCCCTTCGCGTGGCACGCGTCGACGAAGCGCTGGAAGGCCGCCGGTCCTCCGTACGCGTGCTGCACGGCATACGGGGCCACGCCGTCGTAACCCCAGCCGTGCGTGCCACCGAACGCGGCCACCGGCATGACCTCCACGACGTCGACACCGAGCTCGACGAGGTGGTCGAGGTGGCCGATCGCCCCGTCGAGCGTGCCCTCGGGCGTGAACGTGCCGAGGTGCAGCTCGTAGACGACGCCTCCGATAACGCCACGGCCGTCCCTCGTGCCGGGCCACTCGCCGTCGCCCCACGCGTGGGCCGCGGCATCGAAGGTGCGGCTGGGCCCGTGGACGCCGTGCGGCTGCCACGCGCTGCGCGGGTCGGGCCGGGGGTCGCCGCCATCGAGGCTGAACGAGTAGTCGAGCGGTGCGTCGGTCGCGGGGGACCACGACCACCAGCCACCGCCGGCTGGCTCCATCGTGTGCCGCTCGGAGTCACCCGCGGTCTCGGTCACCGGGCTCACGAGCACGTCGACGTTGCTGGCCGCGGGGGCCCAGACTCGGATCGGATCTGCCGTCATGCGTCGTCACGTACCCGCACGAGCAGGGCCACCGGCAGCCCGTCGTGCGCTCCGCCGCCGGGCCACCCGACGAGCTCGGTCAGACGCACGTGACCTCCGGCGAAGGTGCGACCCGAGAGCCGGTCGGACCACTGCCCGTCAGGCAGCTCGATCGTGGCATCGCCGAATCCGCCTGAGTCAGCGAGGCGCCCGGTCAACCGGGTCACCACGGTCACGACGTCGACGTCTGCAGACGTGCCCCGTCCGAAGGCCACCGCGTGCTCCGACGTCGTCCCCAGGGGGATGTACGTCGCGTCCTCGCCGGTGAAGCACCCCGGGCGCTCTCGACGGGTCCGCAGCGCCGTCGCCGTGACGAGGAGCTTCTCGTCCGAGAGGTCGGCCGGCGCCTCTCCCCCGTCGAGCCGGGCCAGCCGGTCGCGGCGGTCGTCGTAGTCGACGACACGACGGTTGTCGGGGTCGACGAGCGAGAGGTCGACGAGGTCGGTGCCCTGGTAGACGTCGGGCACGCCGGGCATGGTGAGCTGGACGAGCTTCTGGCCCAGCACGTTGGCGCGGGCCTCGGCGGCGGTGTCGGCAACCCAGGTCTCGACGTGCGCGACGACCTCGGGGGCCGACACGACTCCGGTGAGGAAGTGCGCCACGGCGGACTCGTACGCCTCGTTCGGCTCGGTCCACCTCGTGTGCAGCTTGGACTCGCGGATCGCCTTGAGCGCGTATGCCTGGAGCCGCTCCTCGCTGATCGGCCACGCGCCGACGACGGTCTGCCAGAGGAAGTACTCGGTGAGCGCGTCGAGCTCGGCGCCACGGAACCCACGAGCGAGCTCGCGTGCCGTGCGCACCCAGGAGGCCCACGCCTCGGGCCGTTCGGCCAGCACGAACAGCCGCGCCCGCACGTCCTCGGAGCGCTTCGTGTCGTGCGTTGACAGCGTCGTCATCGTCTGCGGCCACTCGCCGAGGAGCCGGCCGGCGAACCGGTGGAAGTCGTCGGTCGAGACCCCGACCTGCCGCGGGTCGCCGCCCACCTCGTTGAGGCCGACGAGCCGCACGAAGCGGTAGTACGCGGTGTCCTCGATCGCCTTGGCCATCGCCGGCCCGCACGTCTGCTGGAACCGCACGAGGAACTCGTCGGCAGCCGCGACGTCGGCCCGCTCGCCCTGCCCCAGAGCGAGGTCGACCAGTGCCTCGACGACACCCGCGTCGAGGTCGTCACCCTCGAGCGACTCGCGCCCGCGGACCACGGCCTCCTTCAGGTCCTCGACATCTGCCTCCGTCGGTTCGGTGCCCGGACGGCGGTAGATGCGATAGCGGTCCATCCCCACGAGCATCGTCTCGAGGACGCGCCTCGTCTCGCCCTCGTCGAGGTCGGGCCGGGCCCGGGCCACGAGCCGCACGAGCCGGCTCACCTCGGTCGCCAGCATGACCGACACGACCCACCGCTTCGACTCCGCGACGATCGCGTCGAGGTCCTGCCGCTCGCCGACGAGCTCGTCCGACAGGCGGGTGAGCGGCTCGGCGCCGGTCGGGTCGACGAAGAGCCCGCCGATGCGCAGCAGAGCGTCGTAGCCCGTCGTCCCTGCTGTCCTCCAACTCTGCGGCAGCGGCTCGTCGCCCTCCAGGATCTTCTCGACGACGACCCACGCCCCGTCGGTGGCCCGGGCGAGCCGATCGAGGTAGCCCTCGGGGTCGGCGAGCCCGTCGGGGTGGTCGATGCGGAGTCCGTCGATCGATCCCGACCGCACGCCCTTCACGAGGAGCTCGTGCGTCGCGTCGAAGACGGCCGGCTCCTCCACGCGCACCGCGATGAGCGAGGTCACGTCGAAGAAGCGCCGGTAGTTCAGCTCGGAGTCCCCGACCGTCCACGACGCGAGCCGGTAGTGCTGCGCCTCGAGCAGCGCACCCAGCGGCATTCCGAGGTCGGTGCCGGGCGCCACCGGGAAGACGTGGTCGTAGTAGCGCACGACCGGTTCGCCGTCCTGCTCCCCCAACGAGATCTCGCCGGCGGCCAGCACCTCGTCGAGCGGCCCGCCGAGCACCGGCAGGAGGATGCGACCGTCCTGGGCGTCCCAGTCGACGTCGAACCACACGGCATACGGCGACCTGCGCCCGTCGCGGAGCACCGACCACAGGGGGACGTTGAGCGACAAGGGAGTCGGCGTCGTCATGTGGTTGGGCACGACGTCGACGACGATGCCGAGCCCGGCCGCGTGTGCGCGCTCGACGAGCCGGGCGTATGCCGCGTCGCCGCCGAGCCCCTCGGCCACCTTCGAGTGGTCGATGACGTCGTAGCCGTGCTTGGAGCCCGATGCGGCCTGGAGGATCGGCGAGAGGTAGAGGTGCGTCACGCCGAGCGTCGCGAGGTGGTCGACCAGCGCCGCCGCGTCGTCGATCGTGAAGTCCGGTTCCAGCTGGAGCCGGTGGGTCGTGACGGGCGCGCTGGCATACCTCACGCGATGGCCTCCCCCGCCAGTCCGGGCACGATCGGTGACGCCACCTCGCGCGGACAGCGCAGCACGACGATGCTGCGCGGTTGCACCTTGATCTCCCACGTCGGCTCGAGCACGTTGTCCTCGACCTCGTGCAGGGCGGTGTCGATGACCGGCACCCAGCGGGGGCCGTACTCCTCGTCGGGCAGCGTGAAGGTCAGCGCCTCGTCGTGGGCGTTGAACATGACCAGGAACGAGTCGTCGAAGATCTGCTGGCCGCGCGGGTCGGGCTCGGGGATCGCCGACCCGTTGAGGAAGACCATGAGCGACTTGGCGAGGCCGTTGCTCCACGCCTCCTCGTCCATGTGCTCGGAATTCGGCATGAGCCAGGCGATGTCGCCGAGGTCGCTCTCGCCGCCGTGGTCGGCGTTGCCCGCGAAGAAGCGGCGACGCCGGAAGACGGGGTGCTCGTGCCGCAGCCTGACGAGCGACTGGGTGAAGGCGAGCAGCTTCTGGTCGTCCTCGTCGAGGATCCACTGGATCCACGAGATGTCGTTGTCCTGGCAGTAGCCGTTGTTGTTGCCCTGCTGGGTGCGGCCGAGCTCGTCGCCGTGCAGCAGCATCGGCACGCCCTGCGAGAAGAGCAGGGTCGTGAGGAAGTTGCGCTGCTGACGCAGCCGCAGGTCGCGGATCACCGGGTCGTCCGTTGGCCCCTCGACGCCGCAGTTCCACGAGCGGTTGTGGCTCTCGCCGTCGTTGTTGTCCTCGCCGTTGGCCTCGTTGTGCTTGTCGTTGTAGGAGACGAGGTCGCGCAGCGTGAAGCCGTCGTGGGCCGTGACGAAGTTGATCGAGGCGATGGGCTTGCGGCCCGAGTGCTCGTAGAGGTCGCTGGAACCCGTGAAACGAGAGGCGAACTCGCCGAGGGCGCCGCCCTCGCCGCGCCAGAAGTCGCGCACCGTGTCGCGGTACTGCCCGTTCCACTCGGTCCACAGGGGCGGGAACCCGCCGACCTGGTAGCCGCCCTCGCCGACGTCCCACGGCTCGGCGATGAGCTTGACCTGGCTGACGACCGGGTCCTGCTGGATGAGGTCGAAGAACGCCGACAGCTTGTCGACCTCGTGGAACTGGCGGGCGAGGGTCGCGGCGAGGTCGAACCGGAAGCCGTCGACGTGCATCTCGGTGACCCAGTAGCGCAGGGAGTCCATGATGAGCTGCAGCACGTGCGGGCTGCGCATGAGCAGGCTGTTGCCGGTGCCAGTGGTGTCGTAGTAGTGCGACAGGTCGTCACTGACGAGCCGGTAGTAGCTGTTGTTGTCGAGCCCGCGGAACGCGAGCGTCGGGCCCATGTGGTTGCCCTCGGCGGTGTGGTTGTAGACGACGTCGAGGATGACCTCGATGCCGGCCGCGTGCAGGGCGCGCACCATGCCCTTGAACTCGAGAACCTGCTGGCCGCGCTGCCCGCCGGCGGCGTACCCGTTGTGCGGGGCGAGGAAGCCGATCGTGTTGTAGCCCCAGTAGTTCGAGAGGCCCCGGTCGACGAGCGGGGCGTCCTGCACGAACTGGTGCACGGGCATGAGCTCGACGGCGGTGATGCCGAGGTCGTGCAGGTGGCTGATCATCGCCGGGTGGGCGATGCCGGCGTAGGTGCCGCGGATCTCCTCGGGGATCTCGGGGTGCAGCATCGTCAGGCCCTTGACGTGGGCCTCGTAGATGACCGTCTCGTGGTACTCGTGCCGCGGCGGCCGGTCGTCGCCCCAGTCGAAGAAGGGGTTGATGACGACGGAGTGCATCGTGTGCCGCAGGCTGTCGTCGGTGTTGATCGTCGTCGTGGTGGCGGCCTTGGGGTCACCGAACGTGTACGAGTAGAGCGACTGGTCATTCTCGGCCTGGCCCTCGATCGCCTTGGCGTAGGGGTCGAGCAGGAACTTGCTCGGGTTGCACCGGTGGCCGTTCTCGGGCTCGTAGGGTCCGTGCACGCGGAAGCCGTAACGCTGCCCCGGCTGCACGTAGGGCACGTAGCCGTGCCAGACGAACCCGTCGACCTCGGGCAGGTCGAGGCGCGTCTCGTTGAGGTCGTCGTCGACGAGGCAGAGCTCGATGCGCTCGGCGACCTCGGAGAACACGGCGAAGTTGACTCCCGTGCCGTCGTACGAGGCCCCGAGGGGGTAGGGCTTGCCGGGCCAGATCTCCATGAGTCTTCTTCCGTCGTCGGTCGCGGCCGGGTGGCCGCTGTGCCACCACGTGGCACTCGGCGGACGACGGTGGCCGCAGGCGCCATTCTTGCCTGCCTGCCCCGGGGCCACGCAACACCGGCCGTATGCCGGTCGGCGCGTCGCGTGGTCGGGGTCAGCTCGCGCGTCCCTGCTTCCAGTACCCCATGAAGGCCACTTGGTGACGCGGCATGCCGCCCTCGCCCACGAGCAGGCGCCGGCACGCCTTGACGGTGTCGGAGTCGCCGGCCACCCAGGCGTACGTGTCGTCGGGCCCGAGCAGAGCCGCCTCCTGCAGGGAGACGGTCACGTCGTCGCCCGAGGAGCTGTACATGGCGGTCTCCCACACGTCGTCGTCGAGGTCGGCGGAGCGTCCGAGCGAGGGGAGCTCGTTGGGCGCCCGGCCCTCGGTGTCGAGACGCAGGCACGAGCGCAGGGTCGCGAGCGTCTGCGAACCCCGCTCGCGGTCGCCGCGGGCGAGCCAGTGCACCTCGAACCCGGGCGGGAAGCGGACGTCGAGGAAGTCGGTGGCGTCGGGCACCTCGACCACGGCGATGCCGTCTGCGTCCGCCGGCAGGGCCTCGGCGATGGACGCGAGGGCGGGCACGGCCGTCTCGTCGGCGACGAGGACGAGACGCCGGGCGTCGGCAGGGGCGAACTCGATGCCACCGAACGAGCGCTCGTGGCCGCGCCGCGGCGCCAGGAGCCCGATCTCGTCGCCGACGGTCGCCTCCTCGGCCCACGACCCGGCCGGGCCGGCCGGCGCGCCACCGTGCCCGTCAGGGCCGTGCAGCACGAAGTCGACGACGAGCTGGCGGTCGTCGCCCTCCCCCTCGACGGCGCGGGCCGTGTAGGTGCGCACGTGCCCGCGCTCGTGCTCCGGAAGGGCCAGCCAGGCGGCATACCAGCCGTCGGGGTCGAGCCGCGGCACCCCGTGGCCGGTCGACGGGATGAGCACCTTGACCCGCTGGTCGAGCGTCGGGCCCTCTGGGCCCAGATGCTCGAAATCGACTCCCCCGAAGCAGATTCGCACGAAGGAGGGGCTGAGGCGCTCGACGCGGCGCACCACGGCGGTGAGCAGCAGGACGGGGTTGACGGCGGTCGTGGTCACGAGGGGGCTCCGGTCTGCAGGCGGGTTGACGTGGGCACGACGAGCGGGGAGCCCGTCACGGGGTCGGCGATGACGCGGCTGCCGAGGCCGAAGACGCGGTCGACGAACTCCTCGTCGACGAGGTCGCCCGGGGCGCCGCAGCCGACGAGGCGGCCGTCGCGCAGGGCCACGACGTGGTCGGCGTAGCGCGCCGCGAGGTTGAGGTCGTGCAGCACCATGACGACCGTCGTGCCGTTGCGGCGGTTGAGGTCGCGCAGCAGGTCGAGCACGTCGATCTGGTGGGCGACGTCGAGGTAGGTGGTCGGTTCGTCGAGCAGGACGACGTCGGTCTCCTGGGCGAGCGTCAGGGCGATCCAGACCCGCTGGCGCTGGCCGCCGGAGAGCTCGTCGACGTGCCGTTCGGCGAGGTCGAGCGTGCCGGTGGCGTGCATGGCGCGGGCGACCGCCTCGTCGTCGGCGGCCGACCGGCGGCGCGTGAGGGTGTGGTGCGGGTGACGGCCCCGGCCGACGAGGTCGACGACGGTGATGCCCTCGGGCAGCGGCGGGCTCTGCGGCAGCAGCGCGACCTGTCGCGCGAACGCCTTCGGCCGCAGGGACCACACGTCGTGCTCTCCCGTGCTCGTGGCGAGGTGCACCTTCCCCCTGGTGGGCCTGAGGAGCCGGGAGAGGCCGCGCAGCACGGTCGACTTGCCGCACCCGTTCGGGCCCACGACGACGGTGACCCGGCCGGCGGGCACGTCGAGGTCGAGGCCCTCGACGACCGTGCGGCCGTCGTACGAGAGCGTCAGCCCCCGGGCGCGGATGGCCGGGGCGGGCGTCGCCGGCGACGGCGCGTTCGCGGGGCGCAGGGTCGTGGTGGTCATGTCACGCCTTTCCGGCTCGACCCGCGGCGATGAGGACCGCGAGCATGAGGGGGGCACCGAGGGCGCCGGTGACGACGCCGACGGGGAGGTTGACGTCGGGGACGAGGTAGTCGCCGGCGAAGTCCGACAGCACGACGACCACGGCGCCGACGAGGGCGGCCGCCCAGAGCGAGGGCCGGCCGCCGCACAGCCGCCGGGCGATCGGGCCCGACAGGAAGGCGACGAAGGCGATCGGACCGGTGGCGCTCGTCGCGACGGCCGCCATCGCAACCGCGACGACGAGACCCAGCCTGGCTCGTCCGGCCGGCGCCCCGAGGGTCGTCGAGAGGTCGTCGCCGAGCTCGGCCAGCCGCATCCAGCGGGCGCAGAGGGCGAGGAGCGGCGCGAGCACGAGCAGGGCGGCGGCGAGCAGCCCGATGACCGGCCACGTCGCCCGCGCGAGCGAGCCGGTGAGCCAGACGAGGGCGGCCTGCGCGTCCTGGATCGACGTGCGGGTCATGACGAACTGGATGACGCTCGAGAGCAGCGCCGCGACGCCGATGCCGACGAGGACCATCCGCTGGCCGGCGAGCACGGTCCCGCGCCCGACGGCATGCATGAGCAGGCTCACGGCGAGCGCACCGGCGAGGGCTGCGGCCGGGAGCCAGATGCCCTGGGCGTCGAGGAAGGTCAGGGCGATGACGGCCGCCGCGGAGGCGCCGAGGCTGATGCCGACGATGTCGGGGCTCGCGAGCGGGTTGCGCAGGGTCGTCTGGAACATCGCGCCCGCCGCGCCGAACGCGAGCCCGGCGAGCGCACCGATCACCGCGCGCGGGAGCTTGGCCTCCATGACGATGAACGAGGCGCCGGGGGCGTTGGGCAGCGTCTCGCCGCGCAGGATCGGGACGAGATCGGCGAGGGCCACGACGTAGTCGCCGAGGAGCACGCGCACGAGCACCGCCCCGAGCGCGGCGGCGGTGAGCACCGCGAGAACGACCTGCACCCGCCGCGCCGGGCGGCGCCGT
>JABFXB010000407.1 GCA_013361975.1 Dermatophilaceae bacterium | reverse complement strand
CCCGACCACACGAACGACGTACGCGTCGTGGGCGACCGCTGGTCCGAGGGCAGCCACACGGTCAAGACGTTCCTCGCCAACAACCACGTGCCCTACGTCTGGCTCGACGTCGAGCGGGACCAGGAGGGGGCGCGGCTGCGAGACCTCGCGGGCGCGGGGCCGGAGGACCTGCCGCTCGTGCTCGTGCCCGACGGCGAGACCCTCCGGAGGCCCTCGACCGTCGCGATCGCGAGCGCCCTGGGTCTGCGGACCCGCGCGGAGCGCGACCTCTACGACCTGTGCATCGTCGGTGGTGGACCCGCCGGGCTGGCAGCGGCCGTGTATGCCGCCTCCGAGGGCCTCAGCACGGTCGTCGTCGAGCACGAGGCGCCGGGTGGGCAGGCGGGCCAGAGCGCCGCCATCGAGAACTACCTCGGCTTCCCGCGCGGCCTGTCCGGGGCGGACCTGGCCCAACGTGCCATCGCCCAGGCAAAGAGGTTCGGCGCCGAGATGGTGCTCGCCCGCGACGTCGTGGCTCTCGAGCCACGCGGTCCGGTGCGGGCCGTCCGCCTGCGCGGCATCGAGAGCCGCGAGGCCATCGAGCCCGGCGGGGCCGCGGGTCGCGGCGGTCTCGACGGCCCGGGCGTCGACGACTTCACCGACATCGAGGCGCGCAGCGTCGTCCTCGCGACCGGCGTGTCCTACCGACGCCTCGACGCCGCCGGTCTCGACCCGCTCGTGGGGCGGGGCGTGCACTACGGGGCGAGCGCCGGACAGGCGGCTGCCTGCACCGGCGAGGAGGTCTACGTCGTCGGCGCCGCGAACTCGGCCGGGCAGGCCGCGCTCAACCTGGCGCGGTTCGCCAAGCGCGTGACCCTCGTCGTGCGCGGCACTTCGCTCGAGGCAGGCATGTCGCGGTACCTCGTCGAGCGGATCCGCGCCGACGACCGCATCCGGGTGCTGTGCGGCACCCAGGTGGTCGCCGCAGCCGGCGACGGACACCTCGAGCGGCTCACCCTCGCCGACCGTGCGCTGGGGACGACGACGGAGGTCGATGCCGCCTGGCTCTTCGTCTTCATCGGTGCCGCGCCGCGCACCGACTGGCTCGGCGCGGAGGTCGCGCGTGACGGGCACGGGTTCGTCGTGACCGGGCACGACCTCGTCTCCGGCCCGTACGCGGGTGGCTGGGCCCTGGGGCGGCCGCCGTTCGCGCTCGAGACGAGCCTCCCGGGCGTCTTCGCCGCCGGCGACGTGCGATTCGACTCGATGAAGCGGGTGGCCTCAGCGGTGGGTGAGGGGTCGATGTCGGTCTACTTCGTCCACCGCTACCTCGCGACGATCTGACGGGACGGTCACCAGGGATGCTCGCGCTCGCCGACCTCCGGACGGTCCCCCTCTTCGACGGGCTGAGCGACGCCCAGCTCGCCGAGCTGCTCGCGGTCGGCGACGAGGTGACGGTGCGGCCGGGTGAGGTGCTCTTCCACGAGGGCGACCGGGCCGACCACTGGTGGGTCCTCGTCGACGGATCCCTGGACCTGTCGCGCCACATCGGTCGCGAGGACGTCACCGTCGGGCGGATGGACGTGCCGGGCCGCTGGGCGGGAGGTTTCCGGGCCTGGGACGAGCACGGCGCCTACCTCGCGACCGCCCGAGGCGTCGCCGACGGGCGCATGCTGCGGGTCCCGGCCGAGCGGCTGCGTGACCTGTCGGACGCCTGGTTCCCTTTCGCGGCACACCTCGTCGCCGGCCTCTACGGCACTGCCCGGTCGATCGAGGCGACGGCGCGTCAGCGCAGCGGACTCGTGACGCTGGGCACGCTGGCTGCCGGCCTGGCGCACGAGATCAACAACCCGGCAGCCGCATCCGCGCGCTCGGCCGCCGAGCTCGAACACGCCTGCGACGGACTGCTGGAAGCCTTGCGGCACATGGCCGTTCGAGGCTTGACCGCCGAAGAATTCGAGTCGCTCGACTCGCTGCGCCGCTCGCTCGGGCCGCCCGCGCCGCTCGCCGACCCGCTCGAGACGGCGGACCGCGAGGAGGAGCTCGGCGAGTGGCTCGAGCACGCCGGCGTCGAGCGCCCCTGGGACCTCGCGGCGCCGCTCGTCTCCGCCGGTGCCGGCGTGCCGTGGCTCGAGCGGGCTGCCGAGACCGTTCCCGGCGACGCCCTCGGGCCGTCGCTCGAGTGGGTTGCACGCACCATCGACGTCACCTCGCTGCTGGCCGAGGTGCGCGAGTCGACCCGGCGCGTCTCCGAGCTCGTCGCCGGCATCAAGACCTACTCGCAGATGGACCGCGCCTCGCACCAACGGGTCGACGTGCGTGAGGGCATCGAGAGCACCCTGCTCGTCATGGGACCGCGCCTGCGCCCGGGCGTCACCGTGGTGCGCGACTGGGGCAGCGAGGTTCCCCTCGTCGACGGGATGCCGGGCGAGCTCAACCAGGTCTGGACCAACCTCGTCGACAACGCCGTCGACGCCATGGACGGCAACGGGACCCTCACCGTGCGCACCCGCCGCGACGGTGACGCCGTGCTCGTCGAGGTGACCGACACCGGCGCCGGCATGAGCGCCGAGGCGCAGCAACGTGCCTTCGAGCCGTTCTTCACGACGAAGGAGGTCGGCCACGGCACGGGCCTCGGTCTGGACGTCGCCCACCGGATCGTCGTCGACCGCCACGGCGGCAGCATCGAGATCGAGTCGCAGCCGGGCGACACCCGCTTCCGGGTGCGCCTGCCCGTCAGCAGGGCGCCGGGCACCCCCTGAGCGGCGCGGGGGAGCCGGCCACACGGCATACGCGATCGGAGTGGCGGGGCGCCTGGGTGCGCCCTCCCGTCAGGGCTGCACCCTGCCGTCACGAGTGCGCGATGCACCGCCCACCCCTGACGCCACCCCGCACTTCTGGCGGCGGCGCCCACTCACCAGCCGCGGGCGCGCCACTCGTCGAGGTGCGGCCGCTCGGCCCCGATCGTCGAGTCGTCGCCGTGGCCGGGGTAGAACCACGTGTCGTCGTCGTAGACGTCGAACACCCGGGTGGTGACGTCGTCGATGAGCGACTCGAAGCTCTGGCCGGGGTTCTTCGTGTTGCCGACCCCGCCGGGGAAGAGGCTGTCGCCGGTGAACAGGTGCGTGTGGCCGTCGGGGTCGGCGTAGGCCAGCGCGATCGAGCCCGGCGTGTGCCCGCGCAGGTGCACGACGTCCAGCGTCACGTCGCCGACGGTCACCGTGTCACCCTGCCCGACGCGTAGGTCGACGGGAACGGGCAGCGCGTCGGCGTCGTCGGCGCCGGCCACGGTGCGTGCGCCCGTCGCCTCGACGACCGCGGCGAGCGCACCGACGTGGTCGTGGTGCTGGTGCGTGGTGACGACGGTGTCGAGCCCGCCACCGCCCGCGGCCACGAGCTCGAGGAGGCGGGGCGCCTCGGCGGCGGCGTCGATGAGCAGCTGGGCGCCGGTCGAGCGGCAGGTGAGCAGGTACGCGTTGTTGTCCATGGTGCCCACCGACTGCTTGCGGACGGTCAGGTCGGCCAGCTCACGCACGGCGGCCGGGCCGCCCTGCTCGACGTGGCCCGAGTAGGTGTCGTCGGTCATGTCAGCCTCCGAAGGGAAGGGTCGGGACGGGGCCGTCGAACTCGACCCCGTCGGTGTGGCCGCGGGCCAGCCAGGTGAGCACTGCGGCGCGGGGGCCGGTGACCGAGGTCGCGCCACCACCGATGGTGTACGCGTCGCCCTCGGTCGTCGCGATGCGCAGCGACGGGGGCGCGTCCTCCTT
>JABFXB010000183.1 GCA_013361975.1 Dermatophilaceae bacterium | reverse complement strand
GCGCCAGTTGCGTCAGGACGGATCGAGCGCCCGGCTGACGGGGATGCGGCGGACGTCGGGGGCGCTGAGCCGTTCGGCGTTGGCCTCTGAGTCGGCGAGCTCCTTCTGCGACTCGAGCTCGGCCTCGACCCGCGCGATGTACGCGCCGACCTCGGCCTCGATACGCTCGCCGTCCCAGCCGAGCACGGGCGCGACGATCTCGGCGACCGCGCGGGCGCTGTCGATGCCGCGGCTCGGCGTCTCGATGGAGATGCGGGTGCGGCGGGCAAGCAGGTCGTCCAGGTGCAGCGCGCCCTCGTGCGTGGCGGCATACAGGGCCTCGACCTTGAGGTACTCCTCCGCCCCGGGAAGCGGCTCGTAGAGGGAGCGGTCGTCGTCGGCGAGCGCGAAGACCTCGTGGACGAGGGAGCCGTAGCGCTCGAGCAGGTGCGTGATGCGCCAGACCGGGAGGTCCTGGTGGCGGGCGAGCCGGTCGATCTGGTTGACCAGAGCGACGTAGCCCTCGGCGCCCGACAGGGGGATGAACTCGGTGACGCTGTCGGACACGTCGCCGCCGATGTCCTCGCGGGCGGCGTCGACCGCGTCCTCGGCCATGACGCGGTAGGTCGTGTACTTGCCGCCGGCGATCGAGATGAGGCCGGGTTGCGGCCGGGCGACGGCGTGCTCGCGCGAGAGCTGGCTGGTGTCCTCGTTCTCGCCCGAGAGGAGCGGGCGCAGGCCGGCGTAGACGCCTTGGATGTCGCTGTGCGTCAGCGGCACCTTCAGCACGGTGTTGATGTGCTCGAGGATGTAGTCGATGTCGGCGCGCGTGGCCGCCGGGTGCGAGCGGTCGAGCTCCCAGTCGGTGTCGGTGGTGCCGATGATCCAGTGCGTGCCCCACGGGATGACGAAGAGCACGGACTTCTCGGTGCGCAGGATCAGGCCGGTCTCGGAGTTGATGCGGTCGCGCGCGACGACGATGTGCACGCCCTTGCTCGCCCTCACGTGGAACCGGCCGCGACCGCCCGCCATGGTCTGGATGTCGTCGGTCCACACGCCGGTGCAGTTGATGACGACGGAGGCCTTGACCTGCACCGTCTCGCCCGTCTCCACGTCCTCGACGACCGCCCCGACGACGCGCTCGCCCGCGCGGAGCAGGTCCACGACGCGCGCGCTCGACAGCACCGTCGCCCCGTATGCCGCCGCGGTGCGGACCGTCGTCAGCGTGTGCCGGGCGTCGTCGGCCTGGGCGTCGTAGTAGAGCAGCCCGCCGGTCAGGGAGTCGCGCTTGAGCGCCGGTGCGAGCTTGAGGGCGCCGGTGCGGGTCAGCTGTTTGTGCCGCGGCACCGAGCGGGCGCCGCCCATGGAGTCGTAGAGGGTGAGGCCGGCGGTGACGTACGGGCGCTCCCAGCCGCGGTTGGTGAGCGGGTAGAGGAAGGAGACCGGCTTGACGAGGTGCGGAGCGATGCGGCTGAGCATCAGCTCGCGCTCCTTGAGCGCTTCGCGCACGAGGTCGAAGTTCATCTGCTCGAGGTAACGCAGGCCGCCGTGGAACAGCTTCGACGAGCGCGACGAGGTGCCGGAGCCGAAGTCGCGCTGCTCGACCAGTGCGGTCGAGAGGCCGCGCGTGGCGGCGTCCAGGGCGACGCCAGCGCCGGTGACGCCACCACCGACGACGAGCACGTCGAACTGCTTTGTGGCGAGGCGCTTCCACGCACGGGCGCGGTAGTCGAGGTCCAGCCGAACCGGACTCGTCATCGGTACCCCTTCACGTCGGTGTCGAGACCGCCACTCTAACGAGGGACGGTTGCGTGGACCGCCGCCTGTCCGGGCGCCGTCGCCGACGCGGGTGCATAGTGACAGGGTGGGGTGATGAGCGCACGCGATCGTGACCGCGACACCCAGGGCCGAGCCCGTCAGGCTCGGCCGCGCGATGCGCTGGGCCGCCCGCTCCCGTACGGCGCCGAGGGGGTCTCGCCGGTGTCGGAGGAAGCGTTGCCGCCCGACGAGACGCTGAGGGTGGCGCGGGGGCTCGTCCAGGGCGGTCGGCCCTTCTCGGCGCACGAGGTCCTCGAGGCGCGCTGGAAGGCCGGTCCCGACGAGGAGCGCGACCTGTGGCAGGGCCTGGCCCAGCTCTGCGTCGCGATGACGCACGAGGCGAGAGGCAACGCGGTCGGTGCGGCGCGGCTGTTCGAGCGCGCCGCGGGCAGGCTGGCCGACTTCGCGGCCACCGGGCGTCCGGCGCACGGTGTGGACCTCGATGCCGTGATGGCGAGCGCCCGCCGTCACGACGGGACGTTCTGACCTCAGAAGGGTGGTGGATCGCCGGGTGCGGGGGTGTCGGGCGACCGTGGTGCCGCGCCCGGGTCGGCGAGGGCCTCGCGCCAGTCGCGGGGGTACGTGACGTACTCGCGGCCGGTGAGGGTCGTCCACCGGATGCCGTCGTCGGGAGCGCGCGACGCCGACCACAGCCCGGCGGTCTTCGGATGGTGGCAGCCCCGGCTGAGGCACTGCGCGTTGGTCACGTCCGTGGGCCCGAGCGGCCAGGGCACCAGGTGGTCGAGGTCGCAGCGGTCGGCAGGGACCTGACAGCCCGGCGCGCGGCACACGCCGTCGACGGCGCGGACGTGCTCGACCATGGCTGCGGTGGGGCGGTAGCGGTCGGTCGAGAGCTCGAGCGCCCGGCCGGTGTCGACGTCGACTGCGAGCCGCTGCCAGACCGAGCCGTCGGCCGTCATGATGCGCCGCGCGTGGGCCGCGGTGACCCATCCGTGCCCGGGTAGCTCGCACGCGGCGTCGGAGAGCCCGGCCGCCACCTCGAACGGCACGACGATGCGCACAGTCGCGGCGGGCACGGCCCCACCGAACGAACTGTGCTCTGCGGCGAGGGAACCGAAGAGTGCCAGCGAGCAGATGGCGTCGCTGCGCAGTTGGTCGAGGGTGCGAGGGTCACCCGCCGCGCGTGCAGCGCGCGCCATGGCGTCGGCCCGGTCGAGCACGGCGACGACGGTTTCGGCAGGAGCCGTCACGGTGAAGGTGCCGATGCCGTCTTCGGTGAGCCGGCCGTGGGCCGTGCGCGACGCCTCGGCCGACCCTCGGCGCTCGTCACCCGACCGGTCGTCGCCCGAACGCACGCACCGACGCAGCCGCGAGGAGAAGAGCCGCTGCGACGACACCGAGCCGTCGGGCGCAGGAGCCAGCACAGTCGTCTCGAGGTCGGGCAGCGCCTCGTCGGGCAGCAGCCGCGTCTCGGAGACCACGCGCAGCGCGCGGTAGAGGCTCACGGTGCCCGACCGCAGTGCATCGCGCAGCACCCGGTGGCGACGGGGTGCCGTCGCGAGCTCGAGTCGCCGTGACACCTCGGCCGCGCCGACACCGGTGGCGCACGAGATCTCCTGCGCCACGACGGTGTCCGCCTGGAGGGGCACGGGGCCACGCGACAGCCCGAGGACATCGTGCTGCTGCTCCAGCACGGTGTGCAGCGTTGCGTACGCGTCGACGATCCGCCCCTCCAGACGGGCCTTCTCGGCCTCGAGCCGCTCGATCTCGTGAAGCGCCGCCTCGCCTGCCCTGAACAGCGACGGCAGCGGGTCAGGCTCGCCCCAGGCGACCCCGGCGCGCTCCAGCGCGGCCCCGAGCGCGAGCTCGAGAGGCGACGGGGAGGAGGTGAACGGCATACTCAATTAGAACACCAGTGCTAACACAAAGCAAGGGCTGTCCACAACGAATTGGCTTGCGGGACAGACCGATCCGCTCCATGCGTGACGTC
>JABFXB010000045.1 GCA_013361975.1 Dermatophilaceae bacterium | reverse complement strand
GTGTTGACGACCATCTGGACGGTGCCGTCGAGGATGAGGTCGACGATCGACTTCTCCCCCGGCGCGTCGCCGTCGCGCTCGGTGATCTTGCGGACCACCGTCGCCTCGATGCCGTTGCGCTTGAGCACCGCGGCGGTGCCGCTCGTGGCGAGGATCGTGAAGCCGAGGTCGACCAGGCGCTTGACCGGGAAGAGCATGGCGCGCTTGTCGCGGTTGGCGACCGACACGAAGATCGCGCCCGACCGCGGCAGGGCCGAGCCGCCGCCCGCCTGGGCCTTTGAGAACGCCGAGCCGAAGTCGACGTCGATGCCCATGACCTCGCCGGTCGAGCGCATCTCGGGGCCGAGCAGCGAGTCGACCGCGACGCCCTCCTTGGTGCGGAAGCGCTTGAACGGCAGCACGGCCTCCTTGCACGAGACCGGCGCGTGCGCCGGCATCGTGCCGCCGTCGCCGGTCGGGGGCAGCATGCCCTCCTCGCGGAGCTCCTCGACCGTCGCGCCGAGCATGACGCGAGCCGCCGCGCTGGCCAGCGGCACACCGGTCGCCTTCGCGACGAACGGCACGGTGCGCGAGGCACGCGGGTTCGCCTCGATGACGTAGAGGATGTCCTGGGCCAGGGCGAACTGGACGTTCATCAGGCCGCGGACGCCGATGCCCTCGGCGAGCTTGCGGGTCGCCTCGCGCACCCGGGTCAGCTCACCGTCGCCGAGCGTGGCGGGCGGCAGGGTGCACGAGCTGTCGCCCGAGTGGATGCCGGCCTCCTCGACGTGCTCCATGATGCCGCCGAGGTACATGTCCTCGCCGTCGAAGAGCGCGTCGACGTCGATCTCGATCGCGTCGTCGAGGAAGCGGTCGATGAGGATCGGGTGGTCGGGGCTGGCCTCGGTGGCCTTCTCGACGTAGGTGACGAGCGAGTCGTCGTCGTAGACGATCACCATGCCGCGGCCACCGAGCACGTAGGAGGGGCGCACGAGCACCGGGTAGCCGATCTCGCGGGCGACCGCCAGGGCCTCGTCGGAGCTGAAGGCGGTGCCGTGCTTCGGGGCGACGAGGCCCGCCTTCGCGAGCACCTGCCCGAACGCGCCGCGGTCCTCGGCGAGGTGGATGGCGCCGGGCGACGTGCCGACGATCGGCACACCCTCGTCCTCGAGCGCCTGCGCCAGACCGAGGGGCGTCTGCCCGCCGAGCTGCACGATGACCCCGGCGATCGGGCCCGCCTGGCTCTCCGCGTGGATGACCTCGAGGACGTCCTCGAGCGTCAGCGGCTCGAAGTAGAGACGGCTGCTCGTGTCGTAGTCGGTCGAAACCGTCTCGGGGTTGCAGTTGACCATGACCGTGTCGAAACCCTTGTCGCGCAAGGAGAACGACGCGTGCACGCAGGAATAGTCGAACTCGACACCCTGCCCGATGCGGTTGGGGCCCGAGCCGAGGATGATGACCGCCGGACGCTCGCGGGGCGCCACCTCGGTCTCCTCGTCGTAGGAGCTGTAGTGGTACGGCGTCGTGGCAGCGAACTCCGCCGCGCACGTGTCGACGGTCTTGTAGACCGGGCGCACCCCGAGGGCGTGGCGCACGCCGCGGACGACGGCCTGCGGCATACGCCGGATGCCGGCGATCTGGGCGTCGCTGAAGCCGTGGCGCTTGACGAGACGCAGCAGCTCGGGCGTCAGCTGCTCGGCCTCGGCGAGCATGGTCGCGACGTCGTTGATGAGTGCGATCTGGTCGAGGAACCACGGGTCGATGCCGGTCGCCTCGTGCACCTCCTCGACGGTGCAGCCACCGCGAAGAGCCTGCTGCACCAGCACGATCCGGCCGTCGGTGGGCACCTTGGCCTCCTCGAGCGCGCGCTCGGCGGCGACCTTCGTCAGCTCGCCGTCCCAGTGGAAGCTCGCGCCCTTCTTCTCGAGCGAGCGCAGCGCCTTCTGCAGCGCCTCGGTGAAGTTGCGACCGATCGCCATCGCCTCGCCGACCGACTTCATCGTCGTCGTCAGCGTCGGGTCGGCGGCCGGGAACTTCTCGAAGGCGAACCGCGGCACCTTCACGACGACGTAGTCGAGCGACGGCTCGAAGCTCGCGGGCGTCTCGCGGGTGATGTCGTTGGGCACCTCGTCGAGCGTGTAGCCGATGGCCATCTTCGCCGCGATCTTCGCGATCGGGAAACCGGTCGCCTTGGAGGCCAGGGCGCTCGAGCGCGAGACGCGCGGGTTCATCTCGATGACGATGATGCGGCCGTCGCGCGGGTTGACGGCGAACTGGATGTTGCAGCCGCCGGTGTCGACGCCCACCTCGCGGATGACGGCGATGCCGATGTCGCGCAGGCGCTGGTACTCGCGGTCGGTGAGGGTGAGGGCCGGCGCGACCGTGATCGAGTCGCCGGTGTGCACGCCCATGGGGTCGAAGTTCTCGATGGAGCAGACGACGACGACGTTGTCGGCGTGGTCGCGCATGACCTCGAGCTCGTACTCCTTCCAGCCGAGGATCGACTCCTCGAGGAGCACCTCGGTCGTCGGGGAGTACTGCAGGCCCTGGCCCGCGATGCGACGCAGGTCGGCCTCGTCGTAGGCGAAGCCGGACCCGAGGCCACCCATCGTGAAGGACGGACGCACGACGACGGGGTAGTTCAGCTGCTCCGCGGCGGCGAGGCACTCGTCCATCGTGTGGCAGATGACGGAACGGGCCGACTCGGCGCCGCACCGCTCGACGACGCCCTTGAAGGCCTCACGGTCCTCGCCGAGCTGGATCGCCTCGACGTTGGCGCCGATGAGAGGGCAGCCGTACTTCTCGAGAACCCCGTTGTCGTGCAAGGCGATCGCGCAGTTCAGAGCCGTCTGGCCACCGAGCGTCGCGAGCACCGCGTCGGGGCGCTCCTTGGCGATGATCGCCTCGACGACCTCGGGCGTGATCGGCTCGACGTAGGTCGCGTCGGCGAACTCGGGGTCGGTCATGATCGTCGCGGGGTTGCTGTTGACGAGGATGACGCGGATGCCCTCCTCACGAAGGACGCGGCAGGCCTGGGTGCCGGAGTAGTCGAACTCGCACGCCTGGCCGATCACGATCGGCCCGGACCCGATGACGAGGACGCTCTTGATGTCATTGCGCTTGGGCATGTTCACTTGCTCCCTTCGCGCGCAGAACGCTCTTGGTGGGTGGTCTGTCTGTTGGTCATCAGCTCGATGAAGCGGTCGAAGAGGTAGGCGGCGTCGTGCGGGCCGGCTGCGGCCTCGGGGTGGTACTGGACGGAGTACGCGGGCCGGTCGAGGCACTCGAGCCCCTCGACGACGTCGTCGTTGAGGCACACGTGCGAGACGCGCACCCGGCCGTATGCCGTGTCGCTGTCCTCGTCGAGCGGCGCGTCGACGGCGAAGCCGTGGTTGTGGGCCGTGACCTCGACCTTGCCTGTGGTGCGGTCCATGACGGGCTGGTTGATGCCGCGGTGGCCGTACTTCAACTTGTAGGTGCCGAAGCCCAGCGCGCGGCCGAGCAGCTGGTTGCCGAAGCAGATGCCGAAGAACGGGACACCCCGGTCCAGCACCTGGCGCAGCAGCGTCACCTCGTGCTCCGCGCTCGCCGGGTCACCGGGGCCGTTGGAGAAGAAGACGCCGTCGGGGCCGGACTCCCCCACCGCGAGCACGTCGTCGATCGTGGCCGTCGCGGGAAGCACGTGCACCTCGATGCCGCGCTGGGCCATGAGCTGCGGGGTCATCGCCTTGATGCCGAGGTCGACGGCGGCGACGGTGAAGCGCTTCTC
>JABFXB010000059.1 GCA_013361975.1 Dermatophilaceae bacterium | reverse complement strand
GCCGGAACGTAGGCTGCGGCCGTGACCCAGCACTTCGACCTGGCCATCATCGGCAGCGGCTCCGGCAACTCGCTCGTGACCCCCGACTTCGACGGCAAGCGGGTGGCCGTCATCGAGGGTGGCACCTTCGGGGGCACCTGCCTCAACGTCGGCTGCATCCCGACGAAGATGTTCGTCTACGCGGCCGAGGTGGCAACCGCCGTGCGCGAGGCGGCCCGCTACGGCGTCGACGCGACGCTCGAGGGTGTCCGCTGGGCCGACGTGCGTGACCGGGTGTTCGGACGCATCGACCCGATCTCCGACGCCGGCCGCCGCTACCGGCAGGAAAGCCCGAACACCACGGCCTTCCTCGGTCATGCGACCTTCACCGGCGACCGCGTCCTGACGGTCCGACTTCACGACGGCCGCTGCGAGACCATCACGGCCGATCAGGTCGTCGTCGCGGCGGGTGCCCATCCCGTCGTGCCCGACGTCGTCGCGGAGGCGGGTCTCGAGCTCGGAGCCCTGGTGCACACCTCCGACACGGTCATGCGCATCGACGAGCTGCCGAGCCGCCTCGCCATCATCGGGGGCGGGTTCATCGCCGCCGAGATGGCCCACGTCTTCGCGTCGTTCGGCGTCCACGTGACGGTCGTGGCGCGCGGGTCGCAGCTGCTGCGCCACCTCGACACCGACATCTCCCAGCGGTTCACCGACCTCGCGCGCGAGCAGTGGGACGTGCGCACCGGCACGAACGTCACCTCGGTCGAGCGAGGCGACGGTGGAGCGGGGGTCCGGCTGCACCTCGACAGCGCGGCGGTCGTCGACGCCGACCTGCTCCTCGTCGCCACCGGCCGCCACGCGAATACCGCCGCCCTGGGCGCCGAGGCCGGCGGGCTCACCGTCCTCGACGACGGACGCCTCGCGGTCGACGCGTACGGCCGCACCAGCGCTCCCGGCGTGTGGGCCCTAGGCGACGTCAGCTCCCCCTTCCAGCTCAAGCACGTCGCCAACGCCGAGGCGCGGGTGATCGCCCACAACCTCGTCCACCCCGACGAGCCGAGGCGGCTGCCGCACGACCACGTCCCGTCCGGCATCTTCAGCCACCCGCAGATCGCCACGGTGGGTCTCACCGAGCAGGAGTGCGTCGAGCGGGGGCGTGCGCACGTCGCGTACGTGCAGGCGTACGGCGACACGGCATACGGCTGGGCCATGGAGGACCGCTCCAGCGTGTGCAAGCTCGTCGCCGACCCGACCACCGGCCGCCTCCTCGGCGCCCACCTGATGGGACCCCACGCGACCTCGCTCATCCAGCCGCTCGTCCAGGCGCTCGCCCTCGACACCCCCGTCGACGAGCTCGCCCGTGGCCAGTACTGGATCCACCCGGCGCTCGCCGAGGTCGTCGAGAACGCCCTCCTCGGCCTGCGGCTCGACGAGACCGCCTGAGCGCGTTCCCAGCCGGTTCCCAGACCACCCTAGGATGACGCAATGGCAGGCGGACTCGTAGCCCTACTCGACGACATCGCGGCACTGGTCAAGCTCGCGGCGGCGTCCGTCGACGACGTGGGGGCCGCCGCCACGAAGGCGAGCATCAAGGCCACCGGCGTCGTCGTCGACGACACCGCGGTCACGCCGCGCTACGTCCAGGGGCTGGCGCCCGAGCGCGAGCTGCCGATCATCAAGAAGATCGCGCTCGGCTCGCTGCGCAACAAGCTGCTCATCATCCTGCCGGTCATCATGCTGCTCAGCCAGTTCCTGCCGTGGCTGCTGACGCCGATCCTCATGGTCGGTGGCGCGTACCTCGCCTACGAGGGCGCCGAGAAGGTCTGGGAACTCGTCTCGGGACACCGCGAGGAGCAGCACGCCGCGGACGGCGAGGTCGACGAGAGCTCGGTGGTGGCAGGTGCGATCCGCACCGACTTCATCCTGTCGGCCGAGATCATGGTCATCGCCCTCAACGAGGTGGAGACCGAGCCGTTCGTGTCGCGCCTGATCATCCTCCTCATCGTCGCGCTGCTCATCACCGCGCTCGTCTACGGCGTGGTCGGGCTCATCGTCAAGATGGACGACGTCGGCCTCAAGCTCGCCGAGCGCGACTCCGGCGCCTCGCAGCGCATCGGCCGGGGCCTCGTCAAGGGCATGCCCCGGCTGCTCTCGGCCCTCTCGACCATCGGCATCGCGGCGATGCTCTGGGTCGGTGGCCACATCCTGCTCGTCGGGGTCGACGAGCTCGGCTGGCACTGGCTCTACGACCAGGTGCACCACCTCGAGGAGGCTGTCGGCGGCGTGGCCGGCATCGGTGGGGTGCTCGCCTGGCTCGCCAACACGCTCGCCTCGGCACTCATCGGGCTCGTCGTCGGGGCCGTCGTGGTCGCCGTCCTGCACGTGGTGCCGCGCCGCAAGAAGGCCGAGCAGCCCGCGTCGACCCACTGACGCCGTCCGCACCGACCGCCGGTCCAGCCGCACACGTCGAAGGCGTCCCCACCCCGTATGCCGTGTGCGCCCAGCCGCTCGCGGTGGCAGTGACCCGAAACGGGTGCGTCCACACCCCCTTGGCAGGGTCGACGGCCACCCACAGGCCGCGGTTGCGTCGCCGCGCCGGCCCTTCGGCGCCCACACGCTGTCTGCATGGACCCCGTCCCGTACTGCCCTGACGACGTCGTGAACAGCGCGAGCCTGCTCGAGCGGGGCCTGACGTCCCACGACATCGCGCGGCTCTGTCGCGCGGGCACCCTGCACCCGCTGGTGCGTGGCTGGTTCGCCACCCGTCCGCTCCGAGACCAGGTCGACCGACACCTGCTCAGCGCGCGGGCACTGACGAGGCACTTCGACGGGCGTGCGGTCCCGAGCCACCACTCGCGGTTGCTGGCGCTCGGCCTCCCGGTCTGGCGGGCCGACTTGGCGGTCGTGCACCTGACCCGGGTGCACGACCGCGGATCACGCAAGCGCGAAGGCTTCACGGTGCACCCCGCGATCGACGGTCTGGACGTCGTGAGGTCCACCAGCGCTGAAGGGGTGCCCGCAGCCGTCGCGATCGTCCAGACCGGCATCCTCAACGGTCCGATGGATGCCCTGATCGCGGCCGACGGCGCTCTGCACCTCGGTCTCGTCGACGAGTCCGACATCGTGGCGGCGCTGGTGCTCTTCGCGGGCCGCACCGGAGTGGCGCCGGTTCGCGCGGCCCTCGCCCACGCCGACGGTCGCCACGAGTCGCCGGGGGAGACCCGGCTGGCAGCGGTCCTGCGCGACCTCGGTGTGCGGACGACGCCACAGGTGTGGATCCCAACCCGGCAGGGGGCCAAGCGAGTCGACGCCCTCCTCGACGAGCACCCCGTCGTCCTCGAGTTCGACGGCGCCGTCAAGTACCGGTCGCCCGCCGGCAGCCGGCGGCCCGACGATCCGGCCGGCAATCCGCTCTTCGAGGAGAAGGAGCGCGAGGACGCCATCCGCGACGAGCACTTCGAGGTCGTGCGGGTCGTCTGGCGTCAGCTCGGCGACCCCGGTGGCATACACAGGCGGATCCTCGACGCGATCGCACGGTGCACCCGCAGGTCAGCGTGAGGCGCGCACTCGTCGAGGCCACCGACACACGTACGGGTCAGGTGGTCACCGCGCACGGGGCGTGGCCGTCTGGTACGTGTGCGGTTGCGCGGGAGTGGCGCGTGAGGCTCGACAGCGCATTCGAGTCGACGCGCCGGCGCCGCTAGACTCGGGGACTGCCGGCGTGGGTGATGACCCGCCAGATGAGCCCAGAGGGGCGCGCCGGGTCTGCACACCGACCATCA
>JABFXB010000253.1 GCA_013361975.1 Dermatophilaceae bacterium | reverse complement strand
TGGGCCGGGCGACGCCTGCAGCGGCCGCCACCTCGGCCAGCGACGTCCCTCCGTAACCCTTCTCCTCGAAGAGCCGCGTGGCGGCGATCACGATCGTGCGACGGGTCTGGCGCGCGCTCTCCTCACGCACCACCGACCGGTAGCGCCTCGTGCCCCCGGCGGGGCCCTTGACCTTCTCCATCACTTGACAATACCGTGAACATATTCACCATACGCTCGTTATATCGAAAGGCGGCGCTCGGCATGGACACCACGACAACGCCCTACGTGCTCAGAGCAGACGAGGGCGAAGCCCTCTGGTTCCTGGGCAACCTCGTGACGCTCAAGACGACCGGCGCTCAGACGCGCGGGCAGCTGACCGTCGCCGAGTTCCTGAACCCCGCCGGGTTCGCGCCACCTCTGCACCGTCACCTTGCAGAGGACGAGATGTTCTACGTCCTCTCCGGAACGGCCGAGTTCCATTGCGGTGGGCAGACGCTCACGGCTCGAGCCGGCGACTTCGTCCTGCTGCCCGTCGGACTGCCGCACACCTTCCGGGTCGGCCCCGACGAGCCACTGCGAGCCCTGCAGATCACCACGCCTTCAGGTTTCGAGGGCTTCGCCTCAGCGGCCGGCGAGCCGGCCTCGCAGCGAAGCCTCCCGGAGCCCGGCCCCATCGACCCGGTCGCACTCGGCCACGCGGCCCGGGACCACGCCATCGAACTGCTCGGGCCGCCACCTGCAATGTGACCCGAGACTGATCCTCGAACCATCGAGCAGGGCCAGCTGGATCACTCGCCGATGCCGGACGTCGCCATTCCCCAGACGAACAGAAGGTTGAAGAGGAGGAGCAATCCGCCGATCACGACAACGGTCACCAGGAGCAGGGTCGCCGTCAGGGCCAGCACGACGGCGAATCGCCGTCCCGCATCGTCATCGTCCGAGTCGTCCTGTCGGCAGGCCCTGCTGCAGGCGCTCAGCACCTCCTCCAGGGTGGGCCGGCGGCCCCGCCGTCTCACGGGGCCGCCTCGGGCAGGAGAACCCAGAACACGAGAACACGAGGCCGTCAGGCGGAGGGCTGCGCTGCCGGTTGCGGCGTCTGGCCGTGGCGATCCTCGCGGCGGGACGGGCCCGAGGAGCGAGCGCGCCGCGGGGTCCCGGTCGGGGCCGCCCGTCTCCAGGGTCGTCGTGCGGGACGTCACCGCTGTCGTGCGGGCCGCCGAACTCCGCACTCATGAGGGCCTCGAACTCGAGGTCGACGAGCTCGTCGTCGGCGAGCACGATCTCGGCGAAGGCCGCGTCGACGTCGAGGTCCAGGTCGTCAGCGGTCCCGAGCCCGAGCAAGTGCTCCATCGTCGTCACCTCCATCACGTCGTGAGCCGCCATGGATCCACCAGCAGATCTGTGGTGTGTGCGATAGATTTTTTCTAGCACCAGTGACCTGCCGATGCAAGGCCCGAGCCGAGGACCGATGACCCCCACTGCCAAGGGCGAGAACGACCCCGAACGCGGCCTCTACGGCATCACCGTCGCCGCCGACCTCGTCGGCATGGGAGTGCAGAACCTGCGACTCTACGAGGCCCGAGGCCTGCTCCTGCCCTCCCGCACGCCCGGCGGCACCCGTCGCTACAGCGACAACGACCTGGCGCGGCTGCGGCGCATCGGGCAGCTGCTCGACGAGGGCCTCAACCTCGCGGGCATCGAGAAGGTGCTCGGGCTCGAGAGCAGGGTCCACACCCTCGAGGCGGAGTCGGAGGTCCGGCGGCGCTGACCGCGTCTGCGGTGGTGAAACGTCCACCCGGCACCGGCCGCACGGGGCTACACTCCCCGGGGCGACGGCATACGGGCACGTCGCGGCGACGGCAGGAGGTGGGTCCCCGTGTGTGGCGAGCCTCCTAGTCATACGACGCACGAGGGCTGACCGCTCGAGACCCGCACGACGTGCGGATGGGCTCGCGGCGGCTCTCACGACGCTGTCCGCCGCCCCTTCGTCCCGCCACCGGGAGGTCGTCATGTCCGAGCGCACCCGCACTGCTGCGCGCAACCCCATCCGCACCCTCGCCGGCCGTGTCCGCCGGCCCGCCCACGAGCAGCGTCCGCCTCACGCGGCGCACCAGAACGACCAGCCGAGCACCCCGCGCCACCGGCGGCAGGGCGCCAGCGTCGTCGACAGCGCCATCTACGTCGACGGTCGTCGCACGGACTCCCCCGCGTCCCTCGCGGAGACGTTCCGCACCCTCCGTGAGCGCGACGGTGCCGTCGGCTGGATCGGTCTCTACCGACCCACGCATGACGAAGTCGCCGCTCTCGCAAGCGAGTTCGACCTCCACGAGCTGGCCGTCGAGGACGCGATCGTCGCCCACCAGCGACCCAAGATCGAGCGCTACGGCGACACCCTCTTCGTCGTGCTCCGGGCCGCGCGCTACGTCGACGCGTCCGAGCAGGTCGAGTTCGGCGAGGTGCACCTCTTCGTCGGCCCCGACTTCGCCATCACGGTGCGCCACAGCGAGGCCCCTGACCTGTCGGCGGTGCGGCGCCGCCTCGAGAGCGACCCTGAGCTGCTCGCCCGCGGCCCCGAGGCCGTCCTCTACGCGATCCTCGACCGGGTCGTCGACGGCTACCTGCCGGTCGTCCGTGGCCTGCACAACGACATCGACGAGATCGAGACCGAGGTCTTCCGCGGCGACCCGGCCGTCTCGCGCCGCATCTACGAGCTGAGCCGCGAGGTCATCGAGTTCGAGCGCGCGGTGCGGCCGCTCGCCACGGTGATCCAGTCGCTGTCGTCGGGCTTCGAGAAGTACGGCACCGACGAGGAGCTGCGCCGCTACCTGCGCGACGTCGAGGACCACCTCACCGCGGTGCGCGAGCAGGTCGACGGCTTCCGCCACCTGCTTCGCGACATCCTCACCGTCAACGCCACCCTCGTCGCGCAGAAGCAGAACGAGGAGATGAAGACCCTCACCGAGGCGAGCATGGACCAGAACGAGGAGGTCAAGAAGATCTCGGCCTGGGCCGCCATCCTCTTCGCGCCGACCCTCATCGGCACCGTCTACGGGATGAACTTCGACGCCATGCCCGAGCTGCACTGGCGACTCGGCTACCCGTTCGCGCTGGGCATGATGGGGGTCGTGAGCGCCGCCCTCTGGGGTGTCTTCAAGGGTCGCCGCTGGATCTAGCCGCACCCGGAGGGGACGTCGAGCGGGTAAGAGTGCTGCATGCCCCGTGCACTCGTCGGCGTCTCCGGTTGGCGCTACCCGTCGTGGCGGGGTGATTTCTACCCGAAAGGCCTGCCGCAGCGCCTCGAGCTCACGTATGCCGCCGAGCGGATGACGTCGGTCGAGGTGAACGGCTCGTTCTACTCCCTCCAACGCCCGAGCTCGTATGCCGCCTGGCGGGCCGCCGCTCCCCCTGACGTCGTGTTCGCGGTCAAGGGTGGTCGCTTCATCACCCACCTCAAGGCCCTGCGTGACGTAGAGACGCCGCTGGCCAACTTCTTCGCGAGCGGCCCTCTGGCGCTGGGCGAGCAGCTCGGACCGATCCTCTGGCAGCTGCCCGAGCGCCTGCACTTCGACCACGACCGGTTGGCCTCCTTCTTCGAGCTGCTTCCGCGCACCACCAGCGCGGCCGCCAGCCTGGCCGCCGCGCACGACGACAAGGTGAAGGAGGGCCGCAGCCTCACCGAGACGGAGGTCGACGTGCCCCTGCGGCACGCCCTCGAGCCGCGACACGAGAGCTTCGACTCGGACGAGGCACGTGCCCTGTGCGCCGAGCACGGGGTCGCGGTCGTCGTCGCCGACAGCGCAGGCAAGTGGCCCGTCATGCACGACGCCACGAGCGACTTCCGCTACGTGCGCCTGCACGGCGAGACCGAGCTCTACGCCAGCGGCTACACCGACGAGTCGCTCGACCGGTGGGCGCAGACGTGCAGCGGCTGGCTCGACGAAGGCCACGACGTGCACGTCTACTTCGACAACGACGCCAAGGGGCACGCGCCGCACGACGCGGTGCGCCTGCTCCACCTGCTGGGCATCGACCGGCAGCCCGTCGAGCCGTAGGAGTCCACGGCGAGGGCACGATGCCGGGTTGCCCGCGCGGACGCAGCGGACGGCATACGTTGGCGGTGACGTGCCCGTCGACCCCGGAGGCCATCATGACGACCTGCTCCCCGCACAGCCCGCACTCCACGGTGCGCCGGTGAACCGCGACGAGCTGCGCGCGGCGCAGACACCGCTGAAGCAGCGCTACCGCGACGACCCGCCGTGCGCACTGACCCCCCTCTCGTCGAGCGCGACGTTCGACCGGCCGCCGACGGTCGAGGTCGCCACGTGGGCAGGCCCCGTGCGCGCCGGGCTGCACCGTGCCACCGGTGGCGACGGCACCGACGCGTGCTCGGGCGACATGCTCATGGAGGCGCTCGTCGCCTGCGCCGGCGTCACCCTCCACACGGTGGCCGTGGCGCTCGGCGTCGAGCTGCGTGACGTGACCCTGCGCGCGGAGTCGACCTTCGACGCGCGCGGCACGCTCGGCGTCGACCGGGAGGCGCCGGTGGGCGTCATGGCGCCGCGGGTGACGGCAGAGGTGACGACCGACGCCGACGACGCCACGCTCGAGCGGCTGGCGACCGCGACAGAGCGCTACTGCGTCGTCGGGCAGTCGCTGCGTCGGCCCCCGACGTTCACGGTGTCGCGCCGCCGCGCAGCTGCGGGTGCTCCGGACTCGGCACCCGCGGCCGTTCGCTAGGTTCGTGCCGTGAGCCGAAGTGTCTACGTCACCTCCCCGGAGGGCCTGACGGGCAAGTCCGCCGTGGCCCTCGGCCTGCTCGACGCCCTCGTGCGTGAGGTCGGTTCGGTCGGTGTCTTCCGCCCGCTCACCACCCTCGGCGGGAGCGGTCCCGACGACGAGGTCGACCACATCGTCGAGATGCTCGTCAGCCAGCCCGGCATGGACCAGACCTACGACGAGGCCATCGGCGTCACCTACGCCCAGGCCCACGACGACCCCGACGAGGCGCTGCACGTCATCGTCGAGAAGTTCGGGGCGCTCAGCGCCCGCTTCGCCGTCGTCGTGGTCGTCGGCTCCGACTACACCGACGTCTCGACCGGCACCGAGCTCTCGTTCAACGCCCGGGTCGCCGCGAACCTCGGGTCGGCCGTCGTGCTCGTCGTGCACGGACGCGGCCGCACACCCGACCAGATCCGCGTCGCCGCCGACGGCGCGGTCACCGAGCTGCGCGCCCACCACGCCCAGACCGTCGCCGTCGTCGCCAACCGGGTCGAGCCGCACGACCTCGACGAGGTGCGAAACGTCTTGTCGTCGTTGCCGTTTCCCGTCACCGGCGCGATCCCGGAGAACGCGCTCCTCTCGGCGCCGAGCTTCCGCGCGCTCGCCGAGGCCATCGACGCCCGGCTGGTCCTCGGCAGCGAGTCGTGGATGGACCGCGACAGCCTCGGCCTGGTCGTCGCCGCGATGAGCCTGCCCAACGTGCTCGCCCGCATCGGCCCCGACGTCACGATCATCGCCCCGAGCGACCGGAGCGACCTCATCCCGGGCCTGCTCCTGGCGCACCAGTCGGGAACCTTCCCGACACTGGCCGGCATCATCCTCACCGGCGGCTACCCGATCCCCGAGACGATCGCGCGGCTCTCGGCGGGCGTGCAGCAGGACCTGCCCATCGCCCTCACCGACGACGGCACGTTCCGCACCGCCGAACGGCTGATGCAGGTGCGCGGGCCCATGACCAGGGGCTCGCGCAACAAGATCGAGGCCGCGCGCCGACTGTTCTCTGAGAGCGTCGATGCCACAGCGCTGCTCGCAGCCATCGACGTGTCGGCCTCGGAGGTGCGCACGCCGCTGATGTTCGAGTTCCAGCTCATGGAGCGGGCCCGGGCCGACCGTCGGCACATCGTGCTCCCCGAGAGCCAGGACGACCGCATCCTCGAGGCCGCCGACATCCTCCTGCGCCGCGGCGTCGCCGACCTCACCCTGCTCGGCGAGGAGACGAAGGTGCGGGCCCGCGGGTCGAGCCTCGGCCTCGACCTCGACGCGGCTGCGGTGGTCTCGCCGCACGACCCCGAGCTCGTCGAGCGCTTCGCGAAGGAGTATGCCGCCGCGCGGGCCCACAAGGGCATGACCCTCGAGCGGGCACGTGAGGTGGTCACCGACATCTCCTACTTCGGCACGATGATGGTCCACCTCGGCCTGGCCGACGGCATGGTGTCGGGGGCGGTCAACACGACGGCCCACACCATCCGGCCGGCCCTCGAGTTCGTCAAGACGGCCGACGGCGTCAAGACCGTGTCGAGCGTCTTCCTCATGTGCCTCGCCGACCGCGTCCTCGTCTACGGCGACTGCGCCGTCATCCCCGACCCGAGCGCCGAGCAGCTCGCGGACATCGCCGTGTCGTCGGCCCAGACGGCGCACCAGTTCGGCATCGAGCCCCGGGTCGCGATGCTCTCCTACTCCACCGGCGCCAGCGGATCGGGCGCCGACGTCGAGAAGGTCAGGGCCGCTACGGAGCTCGTCACGCAGCGCGCCCCCGACCTGGCTCTCGCGGGACCCATCCAGTACGACGCCGCCATCGACCCCGTCGTCGGTCGGGCGAAGATGCCCGACTCGCCCGTGGCCGGCCACGCGACGGTGTTCGTGTTCCCCGACCTCAACACCGGCAACAACACCTACAAGGCGGTGCAGCGCAGCGCCCACGCCGTCGCCATCGGGCCGGTGCTCCAGGGCCTGCGCAAGCCGGTCAACGACCTGTCGCGAGGCGCCCTCGTCGACGACATCGTCAACACCGTCGCCATCACGGCGGTCCAGGCCCAGCAGGGAGCAAGCCGTTGAGCGACAACAAGATCCAAGGCTCCGGTGCAGCCGGCGGCGTCCAGCCCGTGCTCGTCCTCAACGCCGGCTCGTCGTCGCTGAAGTACCAGCTCGTCGTGCCGGAGACCGGCGAGAAGCAGGCGGGGGGCACGATCGAGCGCATCGGCGAGTCGGGGAGCGACGTCGCCGACCACTCGGCCGCGTTGGCGCGGATGACCGACGAGCTGCGCGCCGACGGCATCGACCTCCGCAGTGTCCCGCTGCGCGCGGTCGGCCACCGCGTGGTCCACGGCGGCCCCGACTTCTCCGAGCCTGTCGTCATCGACGACGCGGTGCTCGATCGGGTGCGTGAGCTGAGCGCCCTTGCGCCCCTCCACAACCCGGCCGCCGTCACCGGCATCGAGGCCGCGCGGGAGCACTTCGACGTGCCGCACGTCGCCGTCTTCGACACCGCCTTCTTCTCCTCGCTCCCGCCGGAGGCGTCGACGTATGCCGTGCCCCGCGACCTCGCCGAGAAGCACGCGATCCGCCGCTACGGCTTCCACGGCACCTCGCACCAGTGGGTCTCCCAGGCCGCCGCCGAACTGCTCGATCGGCCCCTCGGCGAGCTGCGGCAGGTGATCCTGCACCTCGGCAACGGCTGCTCGGCCTCGGCGGTGCGCGGCGGCGTCGCCGTCGACACCTCAATGGGCCTGACCCCGCTCCAGGGACTCGTCATGGGCACCCGCTCGGGTGACGTCGACCCCGGGCTGCACGCGTACCTCGGCCGTGAAGCCGGCCTCTCGCTGAAAGAGATCGACACGCTGCTCAACAAGAAGTCGGGAGTGCTGGGACTCAGCGGGGTCAACGACTTCCGCGAGCTCGAGAAGTGCCTCGCCGGCGGCGACGCCGAGGCACGCCTCGCCTTCGACGTCGTCGTGCACCGGCTCAAGCACTACGTCGGCGCCTACCTCGCCATCCTGGGCGGCATCGACGTGCTCGTCTTCACCGCCGGCATCGGTGAGAACAGCATCGCCCTGCGCGCGGCCGTGACCGAAGGGCTCGAGGGCCTCGGCATCTCGATCGACCGCGCCCGCAACGGTGCCCGCTCCAAGCAGGCCCGCGTCATCTCGCCCCAGGGGTCGCGCGTGGCCGTCGCCGTCGTGCCGACCAACGAGGAGCTCGCCATCGCCCGCCAGACCGCCGAGCTGGTCGGCTAGCGCTGCGACTCGAGGTAGGTGCGCAACGACAGCGGCGGCCGTCCGGTGAGGCGCTCGACGTCGTCGGTGACGCCGTCGAGCTCGCCCTTCGCCACGGCCGTGTAGGTCGAGACCCAGGCGTCGACCTGCCAGTCGGGCGCACCGTAGACCGCCCGTGACGCGTACGCCTCCTCGACCGTCTCGTCGTGGAAGGTGACCTCGCGCCCGGTCACGTCGCTGACGACGGCCGCCATCTCGGCGAAGGTGAGCGCCTCTGGGCCGGTGAGGCTGTATGTCTCGCCCGCGTGCGACAGCGGGTCGAGCATCACGTTCGTGGCGACGTGGGCGATGTCCTCGTGGGCGACGACCGCAGCCCGGCCCTCGCTCGCCGGCCCGCGGATCACGCCGTCCTCGCCCATCATCTGGTCGACGAACTCGAGGTAGAGGTTGTCGCGCAGGAACGTCCACGCCATGCCGGACTCCTTCAGGTGCTGCTCGGTGGCGGCGTGGTCGCGCGCCAGCGTGAAGGTCGCTTGGGGCGCCGCACCGAAGAACGACACGTAGACCACGTGCCGCACCCCGGCGGCGGCAGCCGCGTCGACGAAGGCACGGTGCTCGGCGAGGCGGTGCTCGTTCTCCGCCGCCGACACCATGAAGAGGGTCTCGACACCGGCCAGCGCAGCCTCGGCGGCCGCCCGGTCGGCATAGGCCGCCTGCACCGGCTCGGCACCCGGGAGCGCCGGCGCACGACCGACGTCACGGACGAGCAGCCGCTGGGCCACTCCACGGTCGGCGAGCTCGCGGGCGACGAGGCCACCCAGCCAGCCGGTCGAACCGGTGACGGCGAGAGTCGGACGGTGGGCAGCGGTGTCGCTCATCCCCCGAGACTACGCAGCGGGTCGCGGTCAGAGGCGTCGGTCAGGGGAGGCACACGAGCGCCTCCCGTCATGACGCCTGGTCGCGCCGTCGAGGCAGGCTTCGGCGCCGCAGCGCAGGGTCGCTACCCCGCGGAGTGCGCGCGGCGGCATACGGTGGCACCGTGACCGACAAAGCGGCTGACGCCCCCTCCGTCCGGACGCCCGAGCCCCCGGCCCCCGAAACCCCTCGCGCGGGCGACGTGACGCCGCCCTTCGCGCCAGAGCTGCCCGGCATCGAGGCGGCCGAGGTCCCGCCCGGCATGCGCGTCGCCGCCGACTGGGCGTGGCGCCTCCTGCTCATCGGCGCGGCCCTCTACCTGCTCTCAGTGGCGGTGCGCGCGGTCTCCGAGATCATCGTGCCGGTCGCCATCGCGATCCTGCTCACCGCGCTCCTGCGTCCGGTCGCGCTCTGGCTGCAAGGACGCCGGCTCAAGCCCGGCGGTGCCGCGGGAATCACCGTCGTCGGCATGCTGATCCTCGTCAGCGCGCTGTTCACGCTCGTGGGGTCGCAGTTCAGCAGCGGGTTCTCCGACCTGACCTCCCAGGTCGCGACCGGCCTCGAGCGCATCCGCGACTGGGTGCGCACGACCTTCAAGATCACCGACGCCCAGTTCGACGAGTACTTCAACACGATCCGCGACAAGGTCAGCCAGTCGGGCAACCTCGGCGACACCGCGACGTCGGTCGGCCTCACCGCCACCCACTTCGCCGCGGGCCTGTTCATCGCCCTGTTCTCGCTCTTCTTCTTCCTCTACGAGGGCCCCCGCATCTGGGGCTGGGTCGTGCGGCTGTTCCCGCGCGCGACCCGCCCGCGCGTCGACTCGTCGGGGGTCATCGCCTGGCACCAGCTGTCGGCGTTCGTGCGCGCGACGATGATCGTCGCGCTCGTCGACGCGGTCGGCATCGCCTCCGGTGCCGCGATCCTCAAGGTGCCGTTCGCCTTCGCCATCGGCATCCTCGTCTTCCTGCTCGCCTTCATCCCCATCGTGGGCGCACTGCTTTCAGGCGCTGTCGCGGTGCTGCTCGCACTCGTGGCCCACGGCCCGGGCGTCGCGCTCATCATGCTGGCCGTCGTCATCGGCGTGCAGCAGCTCGAGTCGCACGTGCTGCAGCCGTTCCTGCTCGGCAAGGCCGTCAGCGTGCACCCCCTCGCGGTCATCCTCGCCATCGCGACCGGTTCGATCGTCGCCGGCATCGTGGGAGCCCTCGTGGCGGTGCCCTTCGCCGCGGTGCTCAACGCGGTCGGCAAGCACCTGTTCAGCGACGAGAGCACGCGGGAGCTCGACCGCGAGCTGTCCGAGTCCGCCGACGAAGGCAGCGCCCCAGCCAACGCCTGACCCGCCGCGCGGCCCGGTCGGGGTTCTCGCCCGTATGCCGGCCGGCAGTCCCAGGCGCCACGGCGCGGTTCCCGGCCACCGCAGTTCCAGACGCCACGGCCCCCGAACCTGCGCGCGGCCGGCCCGAACCCGAAGTCCCAGGCGCCACGGCCCCCAAAGCGAACGCCAAAACTCCGCCGCGGCGAAGGTCTCGGGGCCGGGACCTGCAAAACGCCTCCGCAAGTCCGCCGCGGCGAAGGTCTCGGGGCCGGGACCTGTAAAACGCCTCCGCAAGTCCGCCGCGGCGAAGGTCTCGGGGCCGGGACCTGCAAACCGCCTCCGCAAGTCCGCCGCGGCGGAGATTCTGCGGCCGGGACCTGCAAACCGCCTCCTTAAGTCCGCCGGGGCGAAGTCGTTGTGGCGGGAACTCCCGATTGAGCACCAACAACTCCGCCGGGGCGGGGTGGCTGGTGGCGCGAGGGGCTACTGCGAGACGGCGCGGCGGGCGAAGAGGGCTCGGTCGTCGAGCTCCTCGGCCTCGTCGGCGAACTCCGGGGTGTCGAAGACGTCGGCCGGGATGCCGCCCTCGGTGAAGCGGGGCTCGGCCTTCGCCTTGAGCGCGTAGGTCGGCTTGGGCACGGGCACCGGGCTCCAGCTGCCCTCGGGCGCGACCTCCCGCTCGGGCTCCGCGGCGATCGCTTCACCGGCAACCGGGGCCTGCACGTCGAAGACACCGGGCTCGACGTGCACCGGGGCCGGGGCAGCCGGCGCGTCGGTCGACGCGGTCTGCACGGTCACCATCTCCTCGACCCCGACCGCCACGGCGGAGACCGAGCTGCGGATGACCTGTGTGTCCTCGCTCGACAGCACGGGCACGTGGGTCGCCGTCCAGTCGTAGTCATCGTGAGTGCGGTGGCGGCGGCGTCCGCGGGCCTCACGCCCGTCGCGCGCCTCGGTCTTCGCCGTGCGCAGCCTGTCGGCCTGGGCCTCGGCTCGCAGCCACACGAGGACGGCGCCGACGGTGAGGACGGCGAACGGGATCGAGATCCACATGAGGAGGCCGGTGACGGTGAGGACGATCGAGGCCGGAACCCAGAGAAGGGCGACCAGGAGCAGCGCGGCACGAATTCGCCTCTGCGCCAGCGGGACCCGAACAGGCGCCGGAGCACTGGCGGGCCGGCGGCCGGGCCCGGTAGTGCTCGACTGGCGCGCTGACTCCTGCATGCGGTCCACCTCGGTGGCGTAGGGGGCGATGGCGTGGTCCGTGTGGCCCGGGCGTGAACCGGTCTCGGCGGGATCAGCCGAGATGACGTGCTCGTCGGTGCGGCGAGCCACGAGGGGCGAGTGGCGGCGCGAGGTGCCGGCGGGGACGGCCCGCTTCACGTCGACCGTGGGGCCACCAACTCGGGCGGGCTTGATGGCATACGAGTGGGGCCGAGGGGTGCTCAGCTCGGTGGCCGGCAGGGCGGGACGCTTCTCGAGGACGCGCATCGCCTCGGAGAACCCTTCGACGGAACGCGTTGCGGCAGCGTCCTCCCGGCGGCGGGCCCAGTGCTGGATGAGGTAGGCAGCCCAGATCGCCACGATGACGACGAAGATGAGGCTGCTGACTGGCACGTGACCCACGGTAGGACGCGGCTCGACGGACACCCCGCACATTCGAGGCGTGTCGCGCAAGAGGCTGGTGTTACACCTGTGACAGGCGTGCCATGAGGGTCGACCCCTCGAGGTCCTCGCTCGTCACCGCGAACGACCGGTGGTCGCGCCAGGCACCGTCGATGTGGAGGAACCGGCGGCGTACGCCCTCGTCGCGCAGCCCGAGCCGCTCCGCCACGCGCAACGACCTCTCGTTGTCGAGCCGGATGTTGACCTCGACCCGGTGCAGGCCACCCTCGCCGAGGGCGTGGTCGACGGCCAAGGCCAGGGCGCGAGTGGCGATCCCCCGCCCGGTGACCGACTCGTCGAGCCAGTAGCCGGCCGCACCGGACTGCTGTGCGGCGCGGACGATCCCGAAGAGGTGCACCTGCCCGACGATGTGGCCCCCGACCTCGATGCACCACGGCATCGCCCGGTCGGCGCGAGCCTCGGCATCGAGGTCGCGGACGAACTGGCGGAACGACACCGGCGCCCGCGCCGGCACGCCCGGCGGAAGTGTCGGCTCCCACGGCTGCACGTGGGCGGCGTTGTCGCGGCGCACTCGCTGCCAGTCTCGTTCGTCGTCGATGCGCAGCGGCCGCAGCACCACCGGCGGGTCGGCCGAGGCGTCACGCAGCACGACGGGCCACCGGGCCCGGCCGTCGCGGTGTGGACGCCACGGCATCCTCATGCCCGGACCCCCGCGGGCGCGGGGTCCCGAGCAGCCGCGCAGTCGCAGGGGGCCACACCGCCCATCAGTGGTCGCTGCCCGGGACCTGGTCGAGCGCGTGACCGAGCACGGGCTCGAGCACGTCGAGCGCGTCGACGACACCGCCGCGCGACCCGGGAAGGTTCGCGACGAACGTGCGTCCGGCGACACCGACCAGCCCCCTCGACAGCATCGCCGTGGGCACGCCCTTGGCCACGCCCGCCGCACGGATGGCCTCCGCGACACCCGGGACGACCCGGTCGAGCAGCGGTGCGGTCTGCTCGGGCGTCACGTCGGTGGGCGTGAGACCGGTGCCGCCGCTGGTGAGCACGAGCGCGGGCTCGCCTGCCAGCGCGACGCGCAGCGCACGACCGAGCTCGTCACCGTCGGGCACGACGACCGGGTCGCCGACCTCGAAGCCCCAGGCGCGCAGCCGCTCGACGATGACCGGCCCGGACCTGTCCTCGTAGACGCCTGCCGCGGCACGGGTCGACGCCGTGACGACGACCGCGCTGCGCCCCTTTCCGAATGCCTCACTCACGCCAGTCCCCCGAGCGGCCGCCGGACTTCGCGGTGACCCGCACGTCGGTGATGCGGGCGTGCTTGTCGACCGCCTTGACCATGTCGATGAGGGCGAGGGCCGCGACGGCCACCGCGGTCAGCGCCTCCATCTCGATGCCGGTGCGGTCGGCCGTGCGCACCGTCGCCGAGATGTCGGCACCGTCGTCGGCGACCGTGACGTCGACGTCGACGCCGTGCACGGCGATCGGATGGGCCAGCGGGATCAGCTCGGGCGTGCGCTTCACCGCCTGTATGCCGGCGATGCGGGCCACTGCCAGCGCGTCGCCCTTGGGCACGTTGCCCGACCGCAGCGCCGCGACGGCGTCGGCGCTCAGCAGCACCCGCCCGGCGGCGCTGGCCTCGCGCGCCGTGACCGCCTTGGCAGAGACGTCGACCATGTGGGCGGTGCCGTCGGCGCGCACGTGGGTCAACCACCGGTCCGTCGGGTCGTCGGGCTGGGTCGGGCCGGGCCCCACCGGATGCTCGCCCATCAGGCGTCCCGGTCGAGCACGAGCACGTCGACGACCTCACCGGCGACGAGCTCGGTGACGTCCTCGGGCACGACGAAGAGGGCGTTGGCCTTCGCGAGGTCGGCGACGAAGTGCGAGCCCTGTCCGGCGACCGGCAGGGCCACCAGGGTGCCCTCGGCCGACCGCGACACCACGGCCCGGCCGAACTGGCGCCGGCCGCCGAACGACTGCACGCCGGAGATGAGGGTCGCGGGCCGGAGCCGGCGTTTCTCGGGGTTGAGCCGCATCAGGCGACGCAGGGCCGGACGCACGAACACCTCGAACGAGACGAACGACGACACGGGGTTGCCGGGCAGAGCGAAGAGCGGCACCCGGCGCCCGTTGGGACCCGTGAGCAGGCCGAAGCCCTGCGGCTTGCCCGGCTGCATGGCGACCTTGACGAACTCGATGCCCTCGCCCTGCAGGGCGCTCTTGACGACGTCGTACGCGCCCATCGACACACCGCCGCTCGTGATGACGACGTCGGCGTCGCCGACCACCTCGCCGAGCGCCTTGACCAGCTCGTCGTCGGAGTCACCGACCGCGGCGCGAATCTCGGCCGAGGCGCCGGCACCCACTGCGGCCGCCCAGAGCATGGACGAGTTGGAGTCGTGGATCTGGCCGGGCTGCAAGGGTTTTCCGGGCTCGACGAGCTCGGCGCCGGTCGACAGCACGACGACGTGCGGGCGGCGGTGCACCTCGACCTCGGCATACCCGCAGGCCGCGAGCAGCGCGATGGTGCGCGCCCCGACGACCTCGCCTGCCGAGACGACGACGGACCCGGAGGCGACGTCCTCGCCGCGGGGTCGCACGTAGCGGCCGGCGTCGACCGCGACACGGCACTCCACCTCGCCGGTGGCGGCGCCGTCGGTGTCCTCGACCGCGATGACGGCGTCGGCGCCCTCGGGCATCGGGGCACCGGTCATGATGCGCGCCGCCTCGCCGGGGCCCACCGTGAACCTCGGGTCGTCCCCGGCGGCGACCTCTCCGACGATGCGCAGCCTGACCGGGTTCTCGTCCGCGGCGGCGAGCGACTCGGCGCGGACGGCATACCCGTCCATCGACGAGTTGTCGAAGTGCGGGAGGTCAACCTTGGCGCGCACGTCGCGCGCCACCACGAGGCCGAGCGCCTCGGTGAGCGGGGTCCACGCGGTCGGGGAGGGCTCGAGCGTGGCCAGGATCGCCTTGAGGTGCTCGTCGACCGTGCGCACGTCGCCAGGGGTCTCGACGGGAACGGTTGCGGGAGTGGGCAGCTCGCCGAGGACGGCGTCGTCGAGCACCCGGCGGTAGCCGTCGATGAGGACCTCGCCGATGCACCGGACGTTGCGGCCGAAGACGGGGTCGCCGATGACCCGGAGGCTGGTGCAGTCGCGCATCGACGGCACCCCGTTGGGGAAGCGCTTCTCG
>JABFXB010000071.1 GCA_013361975.1 Dermatophilaceae bacterium | reverse complement strand
GAGACCACCGGCGAACACCCAGTAGCCGTCGGCCTTGAGCTTGTCGTTGAAGGCGCCCGTGTCGGCGAACGCCTGCTCCATCTCCTCCTTCGAGGCGTAGTTGCCGAACTCGTTCATCTCGGCCGGGCCGTGCACGGCGAGCAGGTAGTGCGTCTTCGCAGTTCTCCTCGGTTCCGGGGCGGTCCGGTCGACCGACCTCCACCCTCACGTCGAACGGCATACGGCCGCTACGACAGCCCACCACGTCTTTCTCCGCCGCGGCGAAGAAAGTGACGCCATGCGTGCGCATCGACAGTGGTGACGCACGATCGCCGCGCCGTCGGCCGCGTCCCCGAGGGCGTATGCCGGCCAGCCCTCCATGTTGAGCCGCCCGGACCTCGTCCGGTCCCACCAGTGGTAGGTGAGCGTGCGCGGCGGGTCCGGATCGGAATCTCGCCCTCGTACCGAAGTCCTCTCGCCTCGAGGACGCCGATCGTCCGGGTCAGCCCCTACCGTCGGGGCATGGCCATCGCCCGATACCCCAGCTTCGTCATCGACTGCCCCGACGCCGGGGCGCTCGCCACCTTCTACGGCACCGTCCTCGACTGGACCATCAAGACGTCCGGCGACTGGGCCGAGATCCGCGACACCGAGACCGGCAACTGCATCTGCTTCCAGCAGGTCGAGGGCTTCACCCCACCGCAGTGGCCCGGCCAGCAGGTGCCGCAGCAGATGCACCTCGACGTCATGGTCGAGGACCTCGACGCCGGCGAGGAGGCCGTCGTGGCCCTCGGCGCGAAGCGGCACGAGCACCAGCCGGGCGAGTCGTTCCGCGTCTTCCTCGACCCGGCCGGCCACCCGTTCTGCCTCTGCGTCGACTGACCACACCGCGGTC
This sequence comes from Dermatophilaceae bacterium, assembly GCA_013361975.1. Lineage (GTDB taxonomy): Bacteria > Actinomycetota > Actinomycetes > Actinomycetales > Dermatophilaceae > Terrabacter. Next base: position 2,896 of record JABFXB010000071.1, on the reverse strand, counting down.
GCCGATCCGCCCAGTTCCCCCGATCGAGAGAACGCTCCGTCACCCACGCGAGGTGACGGAGCGTTCTCTCGATTGGAGAGGGGCGTCCGATTGGAGGGGGACGCGCGGACGGGGAGGCCACCGCCTGCACTCGTCGTGGGGGCGACCCGTGCGCTGACATGATGACGACCATGCAGGACGACGCGGACGGGCAGACCGAGACCCGCGCCCTGCTGGCCGAGCTCGGCACGGCCATGATCGCCACCGGCCAGCCGGTCCAGGAGATCGAGGAGGAGCTCGCCGAGGTGAGCACCCGGCTCGGCTACCCCGAGGTCCAGACGGCCGTCGGCCCCACCGGCCTCATGGTCACCCTCACCCCGGGCGGCCCGAGCACCTACCGTTCGGCCCCGGCCGGCCTGCGCCTGCACCAGTCCGCGAGCGTCCGCCTCATCCGCCACCAGCTCGTCCTGGGCGAGCTGACCATCGCCGCCGCCCGCGACGAGCTCGCTGCCACGGCGAAGCGCCCCGTCCAGCAGCCCGCGTGGCTCGTCGCCCTCGCGTGGCCCGTGCTGGCCGTCGGCATCGCGCTCATCCTCCAGCCGGGCTGGGCCAACGTCGCCGCCGCGGCGGTCGGGGCGCTCGTCGTCCTCGCCCTCGTGCAGCTCGCCGAGCGCTACGAGGTGGTCAAGGCGCTGCTGCCGACCCTCGCCGCGTTCGCCGTGTCGCTGCTCGTCTTCGGCGCCGCCGACGCCGGGCTGCTCGCCGGGCCGCTGCGCACCGTGCTGCCACCGCTCGCCGTCCTGCTCCCCGGAGCCCTCGTCGTCAACGGCATGTCCGAGCTCGCCGCCGGGCACATGCAGGCCGGGTCGGCCCGCCTGACCTACGGGCTCGCGCAGCTCGGCCTCTTCGCCCTCGGTCTGCTCATGGCCACCGCGGTGCTCCGGATCCCCACCTCGACCCTCGTCAACCTGCGCGTCGATGACATCGGCTGGGCCGGCGCGCCTGTCGGCCTCGTCCTCATCGGCGCGAGCATCGGTCTCATGGAAGGCCTCCCGCTGCGGATGCAGGGCTGGGTCCTGCTCGTGCTGAGCCTCGCCTTCGGCGCCCAGCTCGCCGGGCAGGAGCTCGGCTCGATCGCCCTCGGCGGCTTCCTCGGCGCCATCGCCGCCAGCCTCGGGGCGAGCGTCGTCGAGCTCCGACGCCCGCAGCTGCCGCGCCTCGTCCTCTTCCTGCCCGCGTTCTGGCTGCTCGTGCCGGGCAGTCTGGGGCTCGTCGGGGTCACCGAGCTGGCCGCGGGTCGCGAGTCGGCCACCGACGTCGCCCTCGGCCTGCTCGGCGTGGCCATCGCGATCTCGCTCGGCCTGCTCGTCGGCTCGTCCATCGGCCGGCCCCTGCGCGGGCGGCTCGCGGCGTCGGCCCCACCCACGGCACCCACCACCTGACCGCTGCTCCCAGGCCGACGGCGACGGCATACGAAAAAAGACCATCCCCCGACCAGGTGATCGGGGGATGGCCAGGGACGGAGTCCCGGAAGACTGCCTTGGGTCAGATGCCCTTGACCTTCTCCGCCTGCGGGCCCTTGGGGCCCTGCGTGACGTCGAACTCGACCTTCTGCCCCTCCTGGAGCTCGCGGTAGCCGCCGCTCTCGATGGCCGAGTAGTGAACGAAGACATCGGCGCCGCCGCCGTCCTGCTCAATGAAGCCGAAGCCCTTTTCGCTGTTGAACCACTTCACGGTGCCTGTAGCCACTGGTGTTGCCTCTTCTGCTTCAGTAGGCCTTCCGTATGAAGACCTCAGGTTGCCGACGACCACGACGAGCGCGTGGACCGGACCGGCAGCTGTGACTGACGGTAGCAGTGCTGGCAGTCGCGCACCCACGGTCGGCTCCTCGTGGACCGCGAAGCAGTCCTCGCGAAGGCGTCTCGGGGATCAGCGGATGCGCGCGAGGTCGACCGTCCAGACGGGGTTGCCGGGGACGGCCGCGACGCGGTCGCTGCTGGCGAAGCGGGTCGACGGCTGCAGGAGGGGGACGAACGGGCCCCGCTGGTTCATCGCCTGCTGCCAGGCGGCATACGCGATCTCGCGGTCGTCACCGATGGAGTCGCGCGCCTTGTCGGTGAGCGAGTCGACGAGCGAGTCGCTGCCCGGCACGAAGCCGGCGCGCGAGCCCACGAGCCCACCCGGCCCGAAGGCGAGGTAGTTCTCGGGGTCGGGGTAGTCGGGACTCCACGCCCACAGGCCGAGGCCGGTGATGCCCGCGCGGTAGGCGGCGAGTGCCTTCGCGGCCGGCTGCGGGTCGAGCCGCACCGTGATGCCGACCTCGCCGAGCTGCTTCGCGACGGCCGCGGCGATCGTGCCGGTCGGCAGTCCCTGGATGGGCACGTCGGCGGCATACGTCAGGGGGATCTGCTGGCCCTTGTAACCGGAGCTGCGCAGGGCAGCACGGGCGGCGGCGAGGTCGCGGGCCGGCACGATCGGCAGGGTCACGACGGGGGTCGGACGGCCGTCCGCGCCCGTCGTCGTGCCGTCGCTCGGGGTGGTGGGCGACGCTGTGGCGCCGATCGGGCCGACCGGCGATGATGACGTCGACGTCGGCGTCGACGGAGGAGGCGTCGGGGTGCCGACGGTGACCGGACCGGTGGGCGCGACCGTGGAGCCCACGGCGCCGCCCGGCGAGGGAAGGTCGTCGAGGGCGCCGACGATGCCGGCGGGGATGAGGCCGGGGGCCGGCGCGGTGCCGGGGACCGTCTTGCCGAGGGCATCGCGGTCGATGCCGCGGCGGACGGCCTCGGCGAACAGGGGGTTCGCCGTCCACGCGTTGACGGCCGGCTTCTGGTTGAGCGCGAGGTAGGTGAGCGTGCTCGAGCGCATCGACGTCACCGTCACCGCGGAGGCCGGCGGGCGGGCGTCGGCCCCG
>JABFXB010000088.1 GCA_013361975.1 Dermatophilaceae bacterium | reverse complement strand
GAGGTAGTCGACCTCGTCGAGCGACTCGACGTCCTGGCCGACCTGCTTGACCTCGAAGGGCAGGTCCTTGGCCCAGTCCATCCGCAGCCGCGGCGCGAGGCCCCACGGGTTGCTGTTCTTCTCGAGGTTCTTGAACAGCCCGTTGAGCTCGGCGGGGAACGCGGACTCGATGAGGTTCTTGTAGCGGCGCATGTCGACGATGGCGTCGACGTGCTCGATGTCGACGGGGCACTGCTCGACGCAGGCGCCGCAGGTCGTGCACGACCACAGCACGTCCTCGTCGATGACGGCGTCGGGCCCGTGCGGGTTGTAGGCGGTGAGCGGGTGGCGGATGTCGTAGCCGGTCTGGCCGACGAGCTGCTCGGTTGCGACCGCGCCCTTCGTGGCGTCGCTGAAGCCGTCGCGGTTCGACTCCGCCTCGATGCCGGCAGCGCGCACCTCCTCGGAGGCGAGCAGCCACGGCGCCTTGGCGTGCGCGTGGTCGCGCAGCGTCATGACGAGCAGCTTCGGCGAGAGGGGCTTGTCGGTGTTCCAGGCCGGGCACTGGCTCTGGCAGCGGCCGCACTCGGTGCACGTCGTGAAGTCGAGCAGGCCCTTCCAGGTGAAGTCCTCGACCTTGCCGACGCCGAGCGCGGCGTCCTCGTCGAGCTCGTCGACGTTCTCGAAGTCGAGCACCTCGCCCTTGATGCGGATCGGCTGCAGCTCGCCGAGGCTGGTGCGGCCGTCGGCGTGGCGCTTGAAGAAGATGTTGAAGAACGCGAGGAAACGGTGCCACGCGACGCCCATCGTCGGCTGCAGCGCGATGGTGATCATCCAGGCGAAGCTGATGAGGATCTTGACGGCGGCGATGACGACGATGAGGTTCTCGATCGCGCCGACCGACAGGCCCATGAAGAAGTTGCCGATCCAGCCGGTGAGCGGGAAGTGCAGCGCGGTGTCCATGCCCGTGCCGGTGGTGCGGGCGAGCGTCCACTCGAGCGCACGGAGCAGGCCGATGCAGAGGGTGACGCCGAGGATCGTCAGCTCGACGTAGTACGCCTGCCACCACGTGGAGCCGAAGAACCGGCTGCGGCGGCCGTCCTCACCGGCGGCCGAGCGCGGGTGGTTCTTCTGCCGGATCACCATCAGCAGCACGATGCTGAGGAAGCCGGCGAAGGCGAAGAAGTCGGTGACCCACTCGTAGAGGAAGAAGTGCCCGATCACCGGCAGCACGAAGTCGGGCTGGAACAGCTGGCCGAACGCGTTGAGCAGCGTGAAGAAGAGGATGCCGAAGCTGACCATCGTGAACCAGTGCGCGATGGCGACCACCGGCAGCCGCGACATGCGGGTGTGGCCGAGGAACTCGCGCAGCAGGGTGCGCGTGCGCGCCGCTTTGTCGTCGCCACGGTCCTCGGGCTGGCCGAGCCGGAACGTCGCGAGGAAGTGGTTCACCGTCTTCACCAGCAGGGCGACGGCCACGGCGGTCACGCCGAGACAGACGACGGCGGCGACGATCTGGAGGGCACTCATGGCGGCGAGTCTACTGACGAGTTAGCAAGCGCTTAGTGAATGTGATGCCCGTCGCGCCGTGACACTCGTCCCGTTCTCCACGCACCCCGATCACGGATGCCGCCGGGCCGCGGGTACGCCCGGATCATGGGCGTCCCCTTGGCAACCAATAACCGTGTGTTGGAATATGCATAACGAGGACTCGGTTGTCGCAGACAACCGAGCCGACCGAGTGTCCGCCCCACCCAGCCACACCAGCCGAAAGGGCCCGCAATGCCGATCTACGACGACGTCACCAAGCTCATCGGGAACACGCCGCTCGTGCGCCTCAACAAGGTCACCGACGGCGCCGAGGCGACGGTCGCGGCCAAGCTGGAGTTCTACAACCCGGCCAGCTCCGTCAAGGACCGCATCGGCGTCTCCATCGTCGACGCGGCCGAGGCCAGCGGCCAGCTGAAGCCCGGCGGCACCATCGTCGAGGCCACCTCCGGCAACACCGGCATCGCGCTCGCCATGGTCGGCGCCGCCCGCGGCTACAAGGTCGTGCTGACGATGCCCGAGTCGATGAGCAAGGAGCGCCGCGCGCTGCTGCGTGCCTTCGGCGCCGAGCTCGTGCTCACCGACCCCTCGACCGGCATGAAGGGCGCCGTCGCCAAGGCCGACGAGATCGCCGCCGAGCGCGGTGGCGTCCTGGCTCGCCAGTTCGCCAACGAGGCCAACCCCGAGATCCACCGCAAGACGACGGCCGAGGAGATCTGGAAGGACACCGACGGCGAGGTCGACATCGTCGTCTCCGGCATCGGCACGGGCGGCACCATCACCGGCGTCGGCCAGGTGCTGAAGTCGCGCAAGCCGGGCGTGCAGATGATCGCGGTCGAGCCCGAGGAGTCGGCCATCCTCAACGGCGGCCAGCCCGGTCCGCACAAGATCCAGGGCCTCGGCGCCAACTTCGTCCCCGAGATCCTCGACACCGAGATCTACGACGAGGTCATCGACATCAACGCCGACACCGCCGTGAAGTGGGCGCGTCGCGCCGCCACCGAGGAGGGCCTCCTCGTCGGCATCAGCTCGGGCGCAGCGATCGCCGCGGCCGTCCAGGTCGCCCAGCGCCCCGAGAACAAGGGCAAGACGATCGTCGTCATCATCCCGTCGTTCGGCGAGCGCTACCTGTCCACCGTCCTCTTCGAGGGCCTCGTCGACTGACGCCGTCGGGCCACTTCGGACCGACTGCGTCGGACGTTGCAGCACCCGGTGCCAGTGAGGAGACGTGCATGAGCACCGCACCCCAGATCGACCGCAAGCCCCGCCCGGCCGAGCCGCCGCTCACCCTCGTTCGCGGTGACGGCGGCGCCCCTGCCGCACCCGCCGTTCCGGCCGAGCCGGTGGCCGGGCAGCCCACGTATGCCGGCCCGATCGGTCTGGTGCGCAAGCTCGCCGACCGCTTCGTCGAGGACGTCGACGGCGCGATCGCGCGCGACCCCGCGGCCAACTCGCGGCTCGAGGTGGCGCTGACGTCACCCGGTCTGCACGCGATCTGGGCGCACCGCGGCATCCACGAGCTGTGGAAGCGGCCTGGTGGTCGCCTTCCCGCCAGGGTGCTCGCGACGGTCGCCCGCTCGGTGACCGGCGTGGAGATCCACCCCGCGGCCCGCCTCGGTCGACGCTTCTTCATCGACCACGGCATGGGCGTCGTCATCGGCGAGACCGCCGAGGTGGGCGACGACGTCATGCTCTACCACGGCGTCACGCTGGGCGGCCGGTCGATGGAGCACGTCAAGCGCCACCCGACGGTCGGCAACCGCGTGACCATCGGTGCGGGCGCCCGCGTGCTCGGGCCGGTGCTCGTCGGTGACGACGCGCAGATCGGTGCCAACTCGGTCGTCGTCAAGGACGTGCCGAGCGGTGCGGTCGCGACCGGCGTGCCGGCGGTCCTCCGCTTCCCGAAGCGCGATGCGGCGAACCACTGGCTCGACCCGGCGATGTTCATCTGAGCGCAGCTCGTCCGCGAGCCCTTCGAGACGTTCCCTCACGAGGGCCCCGACCGCGACCCGGCCGGGGCCCTCGGCCGTCCGCGCAGCTCCTGGGGTCGGCGGAGGGTGTGGGACTCCGTCGCTCGTCCCTCGCTCCTCACCGAATCGGGCGGCCTTCCGCCACGGAGGCAGGCTTCGCCGGTGGAATGGCGGAGGGCGTGGGATTCGAACCCACGATGGGCTATGAACCCATAGCGGTTTTCAAGACCGCCGCACTAGGCCACTATGCGAGCCCTCCAGTGTCCGCGGAAGTCTAACCGCGCGAGACCCCGCCATCGAATCGATCCCGTCG
>JABFXB010000298.1 GCA_013361975.1 Dermatophilaceae bacterium | reverse complement strand
GACGTCGGCGCCGAGCCGCTCGGCCACCTCGTGCAGCTGGTCGAGGTACTGGCCGATGACGAGCGTCGGCTCGCCCGCGTGCTTCGCGGCGAGCTTCTCGATCACGCCGAGCTTCGCGTCGGTGCACGACGCGAGGCGGTAGCGCTCGTCGGGCTCGCTCACGGCATACGCCATCCGCTGGCCCTCGGGGAGCGTGACCCGCACCTCCACGCAGTCCGCGGGAGCGATGTAGCCCTGCGCCTCGATGTCCTTCCAGGGCGCGTCGAAGCGCTTGGGGCCGATGAGGCTGAAGACGTCGGCCTCGCGGCCGTCCTCGCGCACGAGCGTCGCGGTGAGGCCGAGGCGGCGGCGAGCCTGGAGGTCGGCCGTCATGCGGAAGATCGGGGCGGGGAGCAGGTGCACCTCGTCGTAGACGACGAGGCCCCAGTCACGTGCGTCGAGCAGGTCGAGGTGGGCGTAGGCGCCCTTCCGCTTCGTCGTCAGCACCTGGTAGGTGGCGATGGTGACGGGGCGGATCTCCTTGCGGGCGCCGGAGTACTCGCCGATCTCGTCCTCGGTCAACGTGGTGCGACGCAGCAGCTCGTCCTTCCACTGGCGCGCGCTGACGGTGTTGGTGACGAGGATGAGGGTCGTCGCCTGGGCCGCGGCCATCGCGCCCGCGCCGACGAGGGTCTTGCCGGCACCGCAGGGCAGCACGACGACGCCGGAGCCGCCGTGCCAGAAGCCGTCGACGGCGTGCTGCTGATAGGGGCGCAGGTGCCAGCCGTCCTGCTGGAGGGCGATCGGGTGCGCCTCGCCGTCGACGTAGCCGGCGAGGTCCTCGGCGGGCCAGCCGACCTTGAGCAGCTCCTGCTTGAGCGTGCCGCGCTCGCTCGGGTGCACGGTGACGGCGAGGTCGTCGATGCGCTCGCCGGTCAGCGGCTTGATCTTCTTGTGCCGCAGCACTTCCTCGAGCACCGGGCGGTCGGTCGTGCGGAGCACGAGCCGCGTGCCCTCCGGAGAGTCGGCGAAGCCCTCCTTCTCGAGGGTGAGGCGGCCGTAACGGTCCATCGTGTCGGCCACGTCGACGAGCAGGGCGTGCGGCACGGCATACCTGCTGAACGTCATGAGCGCGTCGACGACCTGCTCGGCGTCGTGCCCGGCGGCGCGGGCGTTCCACAGGCCGAGCGGGGTGATGCGGTAGGTGTGCACGTGCTCGGGCGCGCGCTCGAGCTCGGCGAACGGCGCGATGGCGCGGCGAGCCTCCTCGGCGCGCGGGTGCTCGACCTCGAGCAGGAGGGTCTTGTCGCTCTGGACGATCAGGGGTCCGTCATTCATCGTCAGTGCTCAACCCTGCCCTCGGTTCGATGTATTCCGCGGTCACCCGTGACCGCCGCACGCATCGAACCGGCGACGGAGGCGGCGGATGCCGTGGTGACAGTATGGGCGCATGCGATCCCCACAGGTCGAGGCGGCGACGGGGCTGCCGCCCCAGGTGACGATCTACGAGGTCGGCCCGCGCGACGGCCTCCAGAACGAGAAGACCGTCGTGCCTGCCGCGACGAAGGTCGAGTTCATCCGGAGGCTCGCGGCCGCGGGGCTCGGCACGATCGAGACGACCTCGTTCGTGCCGGCGAAGTGGGTGCCGCAGATGGGCGACGCCGAGGAGGTGCTCGGCGCGCTCGGCGCCGACGGCCTCGGGCGACAGCGGCCCGCCCTCGTGCCGAACGAGCGGGGCCTCGACCGCGCCGAGGAGCTGGGCCTGGGCGCCATCGCGATCTTCGGGTCGGCCACCGAGACCTTCGCGCAGAAGAACCTCAACCGGTCGGTGGCCGAGCAGTACGCGATGTTCGAGCCGGTGGTGAAGCGGGCCCTGGCCGACGACATGTGGGTGCGCGCCTACGTGTCGATGTGCTTCGGCGACCCCTGGGAGGGCCCGGTGCCGATCGAGCAGGTCGTCGACACCGCCGAGCGACTGATGGACCTCGGCTGCCACGAGCTGAGCCTCGGCGACACGATCGGCGTCGGCACGACCGGCCACGTGCACCGGCTCCTCGAGGCGCTCGCCGCGCGCGGCATCGGCACCGACCGCATCGCCGTCCACTTCCACGACACCTACGGGCAGGCGCTCGCCAACACGATGGCCGCCCTGCGCGACGGCGTCTCGGTCGTCGACGCCGCGGCCGGTGGTCTCGGCGGCTGCCCGTACGCGAAGTCGGCCACCGGCAACCTCGCCACCGAGGACCTCGTCTGGGCGCTGCACGGTGCCGGCGTCGAGACCGGCGTCGACCTCGACGCCCTCGTTGAGACGTCCGTGTGGATGGCGAGGCAGCTCGGGCGGCCGAGCCCGTCGAACGTCGTGCGGGCCCTCGCCGGCGCCTAGCCCTCGAGCGTCGCGCCGACGATGCGGTGCACCGAGAAGGACTTCTCGTGGCCCGACTCGTCGGTGGCGCGCACCCGGCCGCCGTCGACGCGCTGCGGGTGGATGAGGTGACGGCTCGTCGCGCCGTGCCCGTCGGAGTAGCCGATCCACACGCCGTGCCGGTCGGCCACCGCGTCGCGCAGCAGCGACAGCGTGACCACGGGGTCCATCGCCTGGATGCGTGGACCCGGCCGCGACTCGTCCTCGGCGCGCCTCTGGTCTGCGGTCGCCTCGGCGGCGCGCAGCCCGTCGACGAGGGTCTGCGTGTAGGCGCGGTCGACGGGCGAGACCGACGGCCCGGGGCCGCGGCGGCGCGTGCCGGCGCGACGGCGAGGTGCCTCGGCGTGCACGACCGCACCGTCCTGGCCCTCGTGCACCGGTGCGAAACCGTTGTCGCGCAACAGGTCCACCAGCACGCGTGGGTCGGCCGACGACACCAGCACGGTCGGGGCGAGGCGGCGAAGCCGCAGGGCCGCGAGCTCGCGTGAGGCCAGCATCGTGTCGAGCACCGACTCGTCGTCGGAGCGGACGTATGCCGCCGCGCCGCCGATGCGGGTCTGCCCGTGCCTCCGCGCGACGTCCGACACGAGGTACTCGAGCGGCTGGGGGAGCGGGGTGCGGCTCGAGCGGCGGACCGTCTCGACGAAGTCGGCTGCCGTCCAGCCCGCGTCGAGCGCACGGCGCACCGACTCGGGGGTGAAGCGGTAGACGGTCGCGCCGCCGCGGGACTCGACGTCGGCGGCGAGGCGCATGAAGGAACCGAGCCCGCCGACGAGCGGGCCGGGCGCCACGGCGGTGAGGTCGGCCTGGACGAGGATGTGGTCGACCGGCGAGGGCAGGTGCGTCGACATGGCGACCGCTGCCCGGTCGAGCAACGTCGGCTCCGACCCGGCCCCTCCGGCACCCGCCCCGGGCGTCGTGTCCGCGGGCTGGTCGGCCGCCGGGACGAGGACGCGTCCGGCCTGCGACAGCGCGCCGCGACCGGTGACCCCGAGCCACTCGGCCTCGCGCAGCACGGCGTCGACCGCCTCGTCGAGCACGCCCGCCGACCGGTTCGGACGCCGCCAGGCGAGGCGCTCGCGAAGCGACGCGGCCGCGGGTGCGCTGGCCGGCTCGAGTGAGGCCAGCTCGCGCAGCACCTCCCGGCGGATGCCGCGGATGGCGGGCCACTGCACATCGGGTCCGAGGGCGTTGGCCGGACCGGTGCCCGTGCTGCGGCGGCCCACCAGGTGCGGCGCGCGCGTCGACGCGAGCCAGGCCAGGGCGAGCGTGGCCCACCGGTGCCCGGCCTCGCTCGAGGTCCAGTCGTCGATCTCCGACGTGGGAGCCCACACCGGCACGACCTCGCCGTCGTCGGCGACGAGCCCGGCGGCATACGCGAGCTCGACGACGAAGGCGGCGTGCTCGGGGTCGAGGTCGAGCGCCGAC
>JABFXB010000197.1 GCA_013361975.1 Dermatophilaceae bacterium | reverse complement strand
GGGTCCGCCCACAGGCGGGTGAGCCGGCTCTGCTCCGGGTCGTCGAGCGGTCGCAGCCGGCCGGGCGGGCGGGCTGCCTGCGTCGCACCCCGGCCCTTCCGCCAGGACTCGAGCGCCTCGGCGCTCGCAGCGTACGCGTCGAAGTGGTCCTCGAGCGCCAGCTCGTCCTCGCTGTCGAGGTGCTCCCGCGCGAGCGCCTGCCGCAGACCGCGCGCGAAGCCCTGGTGCACCACGGCGGCGGACAGCTCGGAGTCGTGCGTCCACGAGCGCCGGTTGAGGTTGTCGGAGCCGACGGTGACCCACTCGTCATCGACGACGCACACCTTGGCGTGCACGTAGACCGGCGTGCCGGCGCGGTTCTCGATGCCGTAGACGGCCACGCGGCCGGGTGCGGCGGCGTGCAGCTCGTCGAGCAGGCGGGCCCGGCTGACGAGGTTCGGGGCGCGGCTCACCGCTCCGTCCTGGTCGGGCTGGTGCGGGAGCACGGCGACCAGGCGCAGGTCGGGAGCCCGGCGCATCGTGGCCACGAGGAGCGCGCACACCTCGGCCGACCACAGGTACTGGTCCTCGAGGTAGATGAGGTGACGGGCCCTCGCGAACGCCTTGGCGTAGCCCCTCGCCACACTGCGCTCGCCGCGCGGGGCGAAGGGATAGCCGCCGAGGCGACGACCATAGGTGCGCAGCAGCTGCACCGGGTGGTCTCCCGTCGGGGCGGGGTCGGGCAGCTGCGGCGGCAGGGGGCGGCGGCGCGGCAGGTCACCACGCGCCGCGTCGAGCACCCGACGCAGAGGTGAGCGGCTCAGCGGCTGAGGGTCCTCCCACCGCTCGCGGAAGACCGTCTCGACGTCGCCCACCACGGGGCCGGTGAGCGCCAGCTGGACGTCGTGCCAGGGTGGCCTCGGCCCGTAGACCGCCGCCATGGGCTGCCGCTGCGGGTCTCCTGCGTGGTCGGCGTCGTCGCGACGGCTGTGGCACAGGTCGATGCCGCCGAGGAACGCGATGTCGAGCTCGGGCCGGCCGGGGTGGCGCAGCACGACGAACTTCTGGTGGTGCGACCCGCCGAGCCGCACCCGCATGTCGAGGTAGCACTCACCGCCCGCCGCGTCGATGTCCTCACCGAGGTGACGGTTCTCGGCGGCCGAGAACGCCAGCCGGTCCCAGTGCGAGCGCCAGACGAGACCTCGCACGTCGACCCCCCTGCCAGCGGCGTCCGCGAAGAGCCGGGCCACCTCGCTGCCGGCCTCGCCCGTCAGCCGCTCGTCCGGGTCGCCGCGCCAGTCGACGAACAGCAGCAGGTCGCCGGCGCTCATCGCCGCCACCCGCTCGGTGAGCGCCGCGAAGTAGGCCGCACCGTGGACGAGCGGCGTGACCGAGTTGCCCTCCGACCACGCGCGCCCCCCGGGGTGACGCGCGTCGAGGCGCGTCCACGGGTTCCCCCGCTCACGCGCGCTGAGGTACCAGTCGGCGACGGCCACGGGTCGAGCGTATGCCGCCGGGTGGCCGCCGCCGGGTCAGCGCGGCCAGACGATCGTGACGTCCGCCGGCGAGCCCGGCGCGCCGCTGCGACGCGTGCGGTACTCCGGCACGCCGACGCACGTCCACAGCAGGCCGGCCACGTCCTCGCCGAGGAGGCCCTCGAGGTCGGAGTCGCGGAAGGTCATGCCCGACGCGGCCGCGCCCAACGCGTACGCCATGAGGTGCAGTCGACCCTCGACGAGGCCGGCGAGGAGCTGCGCGTCGCGGTAGTCGTGGTCGTCGAGCTCGGCGAGCCGCACGCCGCTCATCGCGACGAAGGCGGCATCGTGCGCGAGGCCCTGCTCGAGGGCGGCGCCGAAGAGCTCGTCACGCACCTGCTGCTCACCCAGCGGTCGCAAGGGGGAGTCGACGTCGGGCCAGCGGGCCACCCCGGTGGGCACGCCGTCGACACCGCTCAGCCCGACCCAGTGCGGGAGGTCGACGCCGCGCAGCGACGCGTTCATCGCGTCGAGGAGCACCTCGCGCGGGAGGGTGCGGTCCGCGTGGAGGCGCCGGATCGAGCCCTTGCTCGCGACGACGGCGTCGATGGCGGGCCCCGGGTCGATGCTCCGGAGCTCGGCAGGGGCGCCGCGCACGATCTCGGCGCCGAGCGCGGTGCGCTCCCCCGCCCGCTGGGCCGCCGTCACGAGCGGGAACTCCAGGCCGTCGCGGTCGTGGTGGCCGCCGAGCGCGTCGCCGGTCGGGTGGACGCCCGGCGCGCCGGGGCCCAGGGCGACGATCGCGACCGGGAACTCCCTGACGCCGTCGGCGCCGACGAGGGCGGCGACCTCGCGGTCGGCGAAGGTCGTGAAGAGGTGGGCCGGGACGCCCGCGCCGTCGGCGAGAGCGAGCAGCTGCGCCAGCATCGTGCCGGCGTCCCAGTAGACGTGCCGGAAGCCGCGCTCGCGGTAGCGCCACCCGGTGCGCCAGGGGATGCCGGTGACGACGAGCGTGGGCGCGTCGCCGGACGGTGGCGGGCCGACCGTCACGAGGGCATGCGCCTCGGGGTCGTACCAGTGGACGCCGGGCGCCACGTCGCCGGCGAGCACGTCGCCGTCGACGCCGCGGGGCACGGCGACGTAGAGCTCCAGGGGGAAGCGGGCCCCGGCCGAGCCGGCGGCCCGGAACAGCATGGTGCCGCCGTCGGGTCGCTCGGTGCGCCGGGTGACGCCCGACGACAGGAAGAGCAGGCGGGCGAGGCCTGCGAGGTCGAGGCAGGCCCCCGGCACGTCCGCGGTGCCCGTGAGCACCGTGGTGGCCGGGGCCGTGGCGGCCGGCAGCTCCTGTGGCAGGAGCGTGCGTGCCAGGTCGTCGTCGTAAGCCTTGTACCACGCGGGTCGTCGACCGACGTCGTTCGGCACGAGGTCCTGCACGAGGCGGTCGTCGTCGGGAACCTCCGTCCACTCGCGCTCGTGGGAGTAGCAGGTGAGGCGGTGCAGCAGGTGGGTGGGCCGTTCGGCGTCCGGAGCCATGGGCCCATCCTGCTCCGGCGGGTCGGCGCCGTGGCGGGTTGTGCATGGGTGATCGCCTACCCTCGTGGGGTGCAGGTGCTGGGTGAGCCGGAGTGGCAGGAGCGCGCCGCGGCCCACGAGGAGCGGGTGGCGGCCGCCACCGCCGCACACCTCGAGCGGCGTCGCGACCAACGGAAGCACCCCGTCGAGGACTTCCTCTTCACCTACTACTCGTACAAGCCCGCCCAGCTGCGACGCTGGCACCCGGGAGCCGGGGTCGCCCTCGCCGGAGCCCGGAGCGCGCCGCACGGCGACTGGCGGTTCTACGTCGTCGACGCCGACCGGGTGCACGTCGACGACGATGCCTTCGTCGCGGCGCGCGGTGACACGCTGCGGTTCGTGCGCGAGCTGCTCGTGCGGACGGCCGGACGACCGGCCCGGTTCGGGTGCTTCGGGCTGCACGAGTGGGCCATGGTCTATCGCTTGGACCCGTCGGACGTGCGCCACTCGGGCTGGCCGCTGCGGCTCGGCGCCGAGGGCACCGACGCCGTGGTCGAGAGCCACCAGATCGCCTGCTCGCACTTCGACGCCCACCGCTTCTTCACCCCGGACGCCCTGCCCCGTAATGCTCTTCGTCCGACCCGCGGGAGCCAGATCGACCTCGAGCAGCCCGGCTGTCTCCATGCCGGCATGGACCTCTACAAGTGGGCGCACAAGCTGGTGCCGGCCGTCTCGAGCGACCTCGTCATGGACTGCTTCGAGCTGGCACGAGACATCCGCGCCCTCGACATGCGCGCGGCCCCCTACGACCTGAGCGAGCTCGGCTACGAGCCGGTGCGCATCGAGACGCCCGAGGGCAAGGCCG
>JABFXB010000547.1 GCA_013361975.1 Dermatophilaceae bacterium | reverse complement strand
CAGGTCAAGGCCATGATCGAGCGCCAGACGAAGGACTACGGCTGGCAGTTCCTCTACATGGGCGCCGACCAGGACGCCATCGAGGTCGGGTCGAGCATCGGTGTCGCGGCGGCCAACTCGATGACCTACAGCCGCGGCCGGGTCGCCACCGCGATGGCCGCGACGTCTCGCAACATCGGCCGCACCCGGTCGGCAGTCGCCGCGGGCGTGCCGATGCGCGAGGCCGCGTCGCTCATCGCGTTCGACGACGAGCAGCGGGCCGCCGCCCAGGAGTGAGTTCACGGGTCGGGCCGGGGGTACGTTGACGCCATGAGCGACGCCCCCGGCCCGGCCGGGTCCGCACCAGGGCCGGCCGGCTCCGACGAGCAGTTCGTCGTGCCCCTGCCCACCCAGACGCTGCCCGTCACCCAGCACACACGCGAGCTCCCCCCGACGGCCCCGAGCCCGTATGCCGTCCAGCCCGGCAGGTGGCCACCGCCTGCCGGCGCCGCAGCCACCAGCACGTCGCCGGCCGGAGCGGACACAGCGGTCGACCCGCTCATCGGGCAGGTCGGGGGCGCCCTGTTCTGGATCGCGGTCGGCTGGTGGCTCTTCTTCGTCGTGCGCCTGCTCGGCCGCATCGTCCGCGTGGGGTTCGGCGACACCCTCGTCATCCGCGCCATCGACGTCGGCGCCGAGGAGACGGTCGTCGCAGCAGTGCTGTCGGTGGTCGCGACCCTGCTGCTCCTCCTCGGCCGGGGCCGGTCCGGTCGCTCGCCGCTCGGATGGGCGTCGCTGGTCCTGGCAGTGCTCACCGTCGTCATCACGGCTTGGCGGCTGCTGCCGTGAGCCGGGCCTGCTGAGCGGAATCCGACGGTGCTCACCCCTTCGGCGGCCGACGCGGTCGCAGACGCCTACGACCTCCCCGGGCCAGCCCGGCTCACCGGTCCGGTCGCCCGCGGCCAGCTCGGCCAGATCTGGCGGCTCGACACCGCGGCCGGCAGCCACGCGGTCAAGGAGTGGTTCGCCTCGCCCGACCTCGGTGACGTCTCACGCGACGCGGACTTCGTCGAGGCCGCCCTGGCCCAAGGGGTGTTCACGCCGCGGCTGGTGCGCACGCCCGACGGCGAGGTCGCCACCCTCGTCGACGACACCGCCGTGCGCCTCTTCGAGTGGGTCGACCTGCGGTCGCGGTCACGCCGGCTCGACCCCGCCGCGGTCGGGCGCACCCTCGCTGCGCTGCACCGGGCCGGTGCGCCCACCGACGCCGGCGTCGACAACTGGTTCGCGACCGGGTTCGGTGAGGCGAGCTGGCGCGAGCTGCACCGCCGACTCGTCGACGAGGACGCGCCGTTCGCGGGCGAGCTCGGCGCCCTCGTCGACGAGCTCGTGGCCGTCGAGTCGGTCATCGAGCCGCACGAGTCGCCGATCACGTGCCACCGCGACCTGTGGGCCGACAACGTGCTCGAGTCGGTCGACGGGCGCGTCTGCGTCATCGACTACGAGAACATGGGGCCCGCCGACCCCAGCCAGGAGCTCGCCATGGTGCTCTTCGAGTTCGGCGACGACGACCCCTCGCGCGCTCGTCGGCTCAGCACGGCCTACCGCGACGCCGGCGGGCCGGGGCACGTCACGCGTCGCGGCCACTTCACGATGCTCGTCGCGGAACAGGCGCACATCGGGCAGCTCGCCTGCTCGCGCTGGGTCGGCGCCACCAAGGAGGCGGAACGCGCGCGGCTCGCCCGGTGGTTCCTCGAGATCCCGGACGACCCGGTGACCCTGCCCCGCATCGACCGCATCCTCGCCGCCGTCGCCTGACCGCGTGCGCCCGACCGCACTCGGTTGACGGCCGTTCCCTCCCGGCGTCCGGTCCGGTGCCTCGGCATATCGTGACCGCGTGACGAGTATCTGGCGCCTCGTGCTGGCGCAGGTGAGGTCGATCGGTTCGCGCAACGCCTGCCTCCGGGCGAGCGACCTGCCCGGAGGGCCGTGGACGGCGCGAGGTCAGCGGACCTACCGCACCGGCGCCGGCGGCAGCACGAGTGACGCGATCACGCGCGCCCGGGCGGCGCGCTCGGTGACGAGCGTGCGCGCGTACCAGGAGGTCGGTCGCGCCGACCTCTTCATCCAGGTGGTCCCGTTCGCCTCGCCGGAGGACGCCCGCGCCGGGCTCGACGAGCTGCGCGCGCTGCCGCGCACGATGCCGAGGAGCAAGGGGCTCTCCGACGTCGGCGAGCTGCGCACGGTGTCGCCGCCCGCGGTGGCGGGCGCCGGCCACGTCGAGGCGGCGGAGCAGCCGTTCGTGCTCGACGGGGAGCACGCGCGCACCCTGACGGCGTGGTGCGTCGTCGGCAGCACGGTCGTGGTCGCTGCTCTCGGGGGTAGGGCGGGTGCCGTCCGCTGGCCCCAGCTCGCCGAGATCCTCGAGGCCCAGGCCGCCGCTCTCGGCTGACCCGCGCAGGCGAGGCCCGCCGCTCTCTCGACCGGCGTCAGTGCGCGGGCTTCCAGGCCGGGCTGAGGCGCACGACGTCGCCGACGACGACGACCGCCGGGGCGCGCACGCCGCGTGACCGGGCGAGGTCGGCGATCGTCGCGACGGTGCCCACCGTCGTGCGCTGGTCGGACGCGAACCCGCGCTCGACGACGGCCACCGGGCAGTCCGCGGAGCGACCGTGGGCCACGAGCAGCTCTGTCGTGCGGGCGAGCTGGGTGACGCCCATGAGCAGCACGAGCGTGTGGTCGCCCCCGGTCGGGAGCTCGGGGATGTCGTCGTGGCCGGTCACGACGGTGAAGCCGCGCGCGACACCGCGGTGCGTCACGGGTATGCCCGCCGCCGCCGGCACCGAGACCGCGCTCGTCACGCCGGGCACCACCTCGACGGGTATGCCGTGTGCCTCGCACGCCTCGCGCTCCTCGCCGCCGCGGCCGAGCACGTAGGGGTCGCCGCCCTTGAGGCGCACGACCCCGAGACCGCGCTGGGCCTCCTCGACGAGGATGTCGTTGATGCGCGACTGCGGCACCGGGTGGTTGCCGGGCGTCTTGCCCACGTCGATGACGCGCACCGATGCGGGCAGGCGGTCGACGACGGCGCGCGGGGCCAGCCTGTCGACGACGACGACGTCGGCCGAGGTCAGCAGCTCGTGACCCCGGGTCGTGAGCAGGCCGTCGATGCCGGGCCCGCCACCGACGAGGGCCACCCAGCCACGGCGACCGTGCGTGCGGGTGCGGCGCAGGTCGAGGGTGCCCGCCACGATCGCGCGCTCCACCCCGTCACGGACGGTCACGGCGAGGCCGGGGTCGCCGGCGGCATACGCGGAGACCGTGACCCGGCCGTCCGGGGTGGTGACGTCGGCGCGTGCGGCGACGCTCGCGGTCGTGCCCGTGGCATCCGTCGCGTCGACGCACCAGACGCGCAGGGCCTCGGCGTCGGCGGCGACCTCACGGTCGACCGACGCCTCGCCCGTGGCGGTGTGGGCGAACCAGGCACCTGCGAGGTCGGAGGGTCCGGCGTAGTCGCGCTCGACCCACTCCACGCGCCCGGCGTCAGCGAGGTCGCGCAGGTCCTCGCACAGCCACGGCGCGACGACCCGCACGACGGCACCCTCGTCGAGGAAGGCTCGCACGCGGCGCGCCGAGACCGGGCCGCCGCCCACGGCCACGACGAGGCGGCCGGCCAGGTCGAGGACGACCGGCAGTGCCGACTTCAGATCTCCCATTCCTCGTCACCCTCGGGCTCGGAAGGGGCGTCGGCCGCCGTGGGCAGCGTGGCGCCGACCATGCCCGCGGCCACGGTGCGGCCGTCGTGGGCGTCGATGAGCAGGAACGACCCGCCCCGACGCGACGTGGAGTAGTTCTCGACCGGAACGGGCGACGCCAGCCGGAGCGTGACGAGGCCGATGTCGTTGAGCGACAAGGACTCCGACGGCACGGCGTGCAGGTCGTCGAGGTCGAGGGCACCGTCGAGGGTGCGGACGGCGGTCTGCACCGTGCGCGACCCGTGCTTGAGCAGGAGCCGCTGGCCGGGGCGCAGCGGTGCGTCACCGAGCCAGCAGACGACGGCCTTGATGTCCTGGGTCGGCTCGGGCGCGTCGGCAGCGGCCGCGATGACGTCGCCACGCGAGATGTCGATCTCGTCGGCGAGCCGCAGCGTCACGGACTGCGGCGCGAACGCCTCGTCGAGGGTGGACTCGCCGAGATCGATGCCGGTGACGGTCGTGCGCTTGCCCGACGGGAGCGCCACCACCTCGTCACCGACGCGGACGACACCCGAGGCGACCTGGCCGGCATACCCCCGGTAGTCGCGGAACTGCGGGTCGCGCGCGGCGCCCTGCGGGCGGATGACGAGCTGCACCGGCAGGCGGAACGACTCGTTGGCCGGGTCGTCGGACGGCGGCAGCGACTCGAGCAGCTCGAGGAGGCTCGGGCCGGAATACCAGGGCGTACGCGTCGAACGCTCGGCCACGTTGTCGCCGTCGAGGGCGCTGACCGGGATGGCGATGGCGTCCTCGACGCCGAGCTCGCGGGCCACGGCCTGCACCTCGGCCTCGACGCGGTCGTAGACCTCCTGCGAGAAGTCGACGAGGTCGATCTTGTTCACCGCCACGATGACGTGCGGAACCCGGAGGAGCGCGGTCACGGCGAGGTGGCGACGGGTCTGCTCCAGGACGCCCTTGCGCGCGTCGACGAGGAGCACGACGACGTCTGCGGTCGAGCTGCCGGTGACCGTGTTGCGGGTGTACTGCACGTGGCCGGGGCAGTCGGCGAGCACGAACGAGCGGTTCGCCGTCGCGAAGTAGCGGTAGGCGACGTCGATGGTGATGCCCTGCTCGCGCTCGGCGCGCAGGCCGTCGGTGAGCAGCGCGAGGTCGGCGGCGGTGAGGCCGCGGTCGCGCGACACGCGCTCGACGGCGGCGAGCTGGTCGGAGAGCACCGACTTCGTGTCGTGCAGCAGGCGGCCGACGAGCGTCGACTTGCCGTCGTCGACGGAGCCGGCGGTCGCGAGGCGGAGCAGCGTGCCGCGGGCGGCACCGGCGACGGCGGCGGGGTCGAGCGCCGCGGCGAGCGCGACCTCGGGGGCTTGAGTGGTGGTGGCCATTTAGAAGTAGCCCTCCTTCTTGCGGTCCTCCATGGCGGCCTCCGAGATGCGGTCGTCGGCGCGCGTGGCACCGCGCTCGGTCAGGGTCGAGGCAGCCACCTCGAGGACGATGTCGGCGTTGGTCGTCGCCGGCGACTCGACGGCGCCGGTGCACGACATGTCGCCGACGGTGCGGTAGCGCACAAGGCGCGTCTCGACCGGCTCGTCGTCGCGCGGCTGGCTGTAGGGACCGACCGCGAGCCACATGCCGTCGCGGCGGAAGACCTCGCGCTCGTGGGCGTAGTAGAGCGGCGCCAGCGGGATGTCCTCGCGCTCGATGTAGCGCCAGATGTCGACCTCGGTCCAGTTGCTGATCGGGAAGACGCGCACGTGCTCGCCGGGACGGTGCCTGGGGTTGAAGAGGTTCCACAGCTCGGGGCGCTGGTTCTTCGGGTCCCACTGGCCGAACTCGTCACGGAGGGAGACGATCCGCTCCTTGGCGCGCGCCTTCTCCTCGTCGCGCCGGCCACCACCGAAGACGCCGTCGAAACGGTTGTCGTTGATGGCGTCGAGCAGCGGCATCGTCTGCAGCGGGTTGCGCGTGCCGTCGGCGCGCTCGCGCAGCCGGCCGTCGTCGATGTAGTCCTGCACGCTCGCGACGACGAGGCGCAGGCCGAGCCGCTCGACCGTCTCGTCGCGGTAGGCGAGCACCTCGGGGAAGTTGTGGCCCGTGTCGACGTGCAGCACCGGGAACGGGATCGGCGCCGGCCAGAACGCCTTCGTCGCCAGGTGCAGCATGACGACGGAGTCCTTGCCGCCGCTGAAGAGCAGCGCGGGACGCTCGAGCTCGCCGGCCATCTCGCGGATGACGAGGATCGCCTCCGCCTCGAGCGCGTCGAGCTGGCTCAGCCGCCGGTCGCTCGAGGACGCCTCCTCGTAGGCCGTCGCCGTCGTCGCGTCGTCGACTCCGGTCACCGGGTCGGCTTGCGTGTCAACGGTCTTCGTGGTCGTCGTCATGTGTGGAGTCCGCACTCGGTCTTGGTGAAGCCGGCCCAGCGGCCGGCGCGGGGGTCCTCGCCGGGCTCGACCCGGCGGGTGCACGGCTCGCAGCCGATCGACGGGTAGCCGTCGGAGAGAAGGGAGTTGACCTCGACCTGGTTGTCGGTGGCATACGTGAGGAGCTCGTCGAAGGTCCACGCGGCCAAGGGGTTGATCTTGACCAGGCCGTTCTTCTCGTCCCAGCTGACGAGGGGCGTGTCGGTGCGCGTGGGGCTCTCCTCGCGGCGCACGCCGGTGACCCAGGCCTCGTAGAGCGGGAGGGTGCGTGCGAGCGGCTGGACCTTACGCATCTGGCAGCACAGGGCCGGGTCACGCTCGTAGAGGCGCGCGCCGTACTTCTCGTCCTGCTCCGCGACGGTCAGCTCGGGGAGCACGTTGACGAGGTTGATCGGCAGATCCTCGGCCACGATGTCGCGCGTGACGATCGTGTCGGAGAAGTGGTAGCCAGTGTCGAGGAACAGCACGTCGACGCCGGGTGCAAAGCGGGAGACCACGTGCGGCAGAACGGCATCCGCCATCGAGCACGCCACGGCGAGCGAGCCGTCGAAGTGGAACGCGGCCCACGCGGCGATCTCGTCGGCGGTCGGCTCGTGCTCGGGATCGGCGCCGAGGGTCGCGTTGAAGTCGTCGACGAGCGCCTTGAGCTCGGCCTCGGAGCGACGCTTGCGCGGCACCTTCGGGGTGGCCAGGGGGACTGCGGTCACTGGAGGGCTCCTTCCTCGGCACGGTGGCTCCACCGGGCGAACGTCTCGCCCGGCTCACGCTGAGCGACGTACGTGCGAACGACGCGTTCGACGTAGTCGGGCAGGTCGTCGGCGGTCACCTTGAGGCCGCGGACGGTGCGCCCCAGCCCGGCCTCGTCGCGGTCGACGGAGGCGAGGCCGCCGCCGAGGTGCACCTGGAAGCCGGGCACCTGCTCGCCGTCGATCGTCACGAGCTGGCCCTTGAGGCCGATGTCGGCGGTCTGGATGCGGGCGCAGGAGTTCGGGCAGCCGTTGACGTTGAGCGTGATCGGGGTGTCGAGCTGCTCGGTGACGTCGGCGAGGCGCTGCTCGAGGGCGGCGATCGCCGTGGCTGCGGTCGCCTTGGTCTCGACGATGGCCAGCTTGCAGAACTCGATGCCCGTGCAGGCCATGGTGTGGCGCCGGAACGGGCTGGGCGTCGTCGTCAGGCCGAGCTTCTCGAGACGGCTGACGACGCCGCGGACGCGCCGGCCGGGCACGTCGAGGAGCACGAGCTTCTGGTGCGGGGTGAGTCGCAGCCGGTCCGAGCCGACCGACTCCATGATGTCGGCGAGGCCGGCGAGCACGTCGCCGCTGATGCGTCCCACGGTCGGGGCGGCGCCGACGTAGCGCAGGCCGTCCTTCTGCAGGTGGACGCCGACGTGGTCGCCGGGGCCGGTGGCGGGCGCGGGAGCGGGGCCGTCGGGGAGCGCCCGACCGAGGTACTCGTCCTGCAGCACCTGGCGGAACTTCTCCGGCCCCCACTCGGCGAGGAGGAACTTGAGGCGGGCCTTGTTGCGCAGGCGGCGGTAGCCGTAGTCGCGGAAGATCCGGATGACGCCGTGCCAGACCTCGGCGGCCTCCTCGGGCCGGACGAACACGCCGACGCGCTCGGCGAGGCGTGGAGCTGTCGAGAGCCCGCCGCCGACCCAGAGGTCGTAGCCGGCACCGAGCTCGGGGTGGACGACGCCGACGAGCGACACGTCGTTGATCTCGTGGACGACGTCGAGGCTCGGGTGGCCGGTGACGGCCGACTTGAACTTGCGCGGCAGGTTGGCCAGCTCGGGGTCGCCGATGAAGCGGCTCGTGATCTCGTCGATGACCGGCGTCGGGTCGATGATCTCGTCCTTGGCGATGCCGGCGACGGGGCTGCCGAGCACGACGCGCGGGGTGTCGCCGCACGCCTCGGTGGTCTGCAGGCCGACGGCCTCGAGGCGGCGCCAGATCTCCGGCACGTCCTCGACGCGGATCCAGTGGTACTGGATGTTCTGCCGGTCGCTGATGTCGGCGGTGCCGCGGGCGAACTCGGTGGAGATCTCGGCGAGGGTGCGCAGCTGCGCGAGGTTCAGCGCGCCGCCGTCGAGGCGGACGCGGAGCATGAAGTACTCGTCGGACAGCTCGGTGTCGTCGAGCTGGGCCGTGCGGCCGCCGTCGATGCCGGGCTTGCGCTGGGTGTAGAGGCCCCACCAGCGGAAGCGGCCGGAGAGGTCCTGCGGCGGGATGCTCGCGAAGCCCTCCTTGGCGTAGATCGTCTCGATGCGCTCACGCACGTTGAGGCCGCCGTCCTCCTGCTTCCACACCTCGTTGGCGTTGAGCGGCTCGGTGCCGTCGACCTTCCACTGCCCGTTGGAGCGGCCGCCGCGGGGCGGCCGGGTGCCGGGGCGCACGGGCGCGGGCGCGGTCGAGTGGTCGGTGACGGTCATGTGATCGAATGTATACCCGGTCATTATCTTGACCCAAACGGGTCCGGCATCCGATCCATCCCCACCAGATGGGTGGGGATTCGCCCGTCAGGGGCCCGCGAGCGCGCCGGACGTCACGGCCTGGATGATGCCGACCACGGTCGAGAGGTAGCGCTGCGAGTGGTTGTACGACAGCACCGCGGCTCGCAGGTCCGCCTCCTGCGACAGGTCACGCCCGCCCGCGCACAGGTAGTTCGCCGCCGCGAGCGCGGCGTCCTCGATGTTCTGCGGGTCCCGTATGCCGTCGCCGTTGCCGTCCGCACCCCAGATGCGCCAGGTGGCCGGGATGAACTGCATCGGCCCCACGGCGCGGTCCCACACGGGGTCGCCGTCGTAGCGCCCGCCGTCGCTGTCGCGGATGGCGGCGTAGCTGCCGCCCGTGAGCGCCGGGCCCCGGACCGGTGGCACCGCATCGTGGGCGGCGTCGAGCCGGCGCCCGCGCAACGACGACGACTCGACCTCGCCGATGGCGGCCAGCAGCATGACGGGGATGCGGCACGAACGCTTCTTCCCTGCGGCCGCCGTGTAGGCAGCCCAGATGACCTGCTCCTTGCTGAGCGGCCCGTTGCGGGCTCCCTTCGGCGGCACGGCCACGGCGGTCGGCACCCGGATGTCGGCCCGCGGCTGCCACGTCGAGGAGGTCGCGCTCGTGCCCCCGCCCGGCTGGAGCGTCGCGGGGTCGGGCGGGGCCGTGCCGAGGCCACCCGACTGCGCGTCCTGCGGTGACGGGTTTGCGGGCTCGGCGGGCAGAGCCTGCTGGGCGGTCACCACCGCGCCGGCCGTGAGCAGCAGCCGCTCGAACAACGGCGTGACGAGCACGCCGCCCAGTCCGCCGAGGGTCGTCAGCGGGTCGGCCTGCCGCGCCGGGGTGGCGTCGGACCCGCTGTCCGAGTCCGTGGCTCCGGACGTCGGTGTAGGCGCCGCGGTGGTGCCGAGGCTCGAGCCGAAGCCGAGGCTCGGCTGGGCGGTCGGTGCCGGAGTCGCGGCCGACGAGCCGTCGTCGGCCGCGCGGGCGGGGGAGCCGGTGAGCAGGGCGCAGCCCAGGCCCGCGGCCACCCCCGCCGCGACCAGGCGTTCCAACCTCTGACGCATTCCTCGTGCTCCCGTGCTGCTGCAGGCCGACCCCCCGGGCCCGCGTGTCTTCTCAAGTAGAGCGCGGATGGCGCACGGGCGCCTGCGAATCGGGTTGTCCGCGCCCGAACCCGACGTCACAGATCGGACTTCTCGGGCATCGCGTCCGGGGCGGTCCGTGTCCTGCTCTACTGGTCGACAGGCTGGGGGGCCTGTGGGGCAGCTGGGGGACAAGGAGCCAGTCATGGCGAGGGTCATGGTTGTCGACGACGAGGAGCGGGTGCGGGGGTTGCTGACGCGCTCGCTGGCCTCGGAGGGACACTCGGTGGTGACGGCGGCGACGGCGCGAGCGGCGATCGACCGTCTCGAGGTGGTGGACGTCGACCTCGTCGTGCTCGACCTGGTGATGCCGGGGGCCAGCGGCCTGACGGTGCTCGACGCGATCCAGCAGAGCCGGCGCACGACCCCCGTCATCGTGCTGTCGGGGGTCACGGACGTCGGCACCCGGGTGGAGGTGCTCGACCGCGGCGCGGTCGACGTCGTGGCGAAGCCGTTCAGCCTCACCGAGCTGCTGGCGCGCGTGCGTCGCAACGTCGGCGCCCCCAGGACCGATCCCGACGACCCCGTCCTGGAGGCGGGCGGCATACGGCTCGACCTCGGCCGGCGGCGGGCCACGTTCCGCGACGTCACCGCGTCGCTCAGCGAGCGGGAGTTCGCCCTGCTGACGCACCTCATGAGGCGCAAGGGGCAGGCCTGCCGGCGCGAGGAGCTGCTGCACGACGTGTGGCACCTCGACCTCGACCCGGGCAGCAACGTCGTCGAGGTCTGTGTGGGGCGCCTGCGGAGCAAGCTGGGCCAGGACATCCCGGTGGAGACCCTCCGGGGCGTCGGCTACGGCCTCTACGAGGAACCGTGATGCGCCACCGGATGGTGCTGACGTGGAGCGTCGTCGCGGCGGTCTGCTCGCTGCTGATGGTCGCCATCCCCGGCAGCGAGACCGTGCCGTACCACATCGCCTGGGCCACCTTCGCGCTGTGCTTCGGGCTCGAGCAGTGGAGCCGGCGGGCCACGTGGGTCGGCCTGGGCGTGTTCACGCTCGTGACCGGCGCGATCATCGTCTTCCGCGCGGCGACAGGGGTGCTCGACTGGCAGGAGACCGCCGAGATCCCGCTGATGCTGCTGCTCATGGCCCTGATGATCTGGCACGTGCGGCGGCGCCAGCAGGCCCTGGCCGACCTGACCGCGAGCGCGGCGCGCGAGCGCGCGGAGTCGACGGTGCGCGAGCTGCTCACGCTGCGCACCTCGCACGAGATGCGCTCGCCGCTGACCATCGCCCGCGGCTACGTCGAGATGATGCTCGACCGGCCGCGCGAGAGCCACGACCTGGAGGACCTGCGGGTCGTCGACGAGGAGCTCGCGCGCCTGACCCGGGTCTGCGAGCGGCTCGTGCGGAGCATGCGCCTCGGCGCCGACCTCGAGGTGACGGAGGTCGACCTCGACAGCCTGCTCGGCCAGACGGCCGAGCGGTGGTCGGCCGTCGCCACCCGGCGCTGGCAGGTCGAGCCCACCGACGAGGTGCTGACGTGCGCGAGCGAACGCCTGCGCGCCTGCCTCGACACGATGATCGAGAACGCCCTGCGCTACACCGACCGCGACGACGACACCGTGGTGCTCTACGCGCGTCCGCTCGAGGGCGCGGTCGCCGTCGGCGTCGCCGACTCCGGACGCGGCTTCAGCAGCGACCTGCTGCACTCGGGGGCGGGGCACTGGCCCGACCTCACGACGGACGGTGCGCGAGACGACCTGTCGCAGACGGGCCTCGGGCTCTCACTCGTGCGCGACGTGGCCACCCGGCGAGGTGGCTGGGTGCGGCTCGGGGTCTCGGAGTGGGGCGGTGCCGACGTGGCGATGGTGCTGCCGCGCCAGCCCGAGTCGAGTCTGCCGAAGGTCCAGCGCCAGCCCGTGGCGATGGAGCCGTGACGCGTCAGCGCGCCTTGACCGTCAGGACGGCGCACGGGGCGTCCAGCAGCACCTGCTGTGCGGTGCTGCCCGTCACGAGCTTGCCGACCGGTGACCGTCGGCGCAGGCCGATGACGATGAGGTCGGCCCCGGTCTCGGTCGCGGTCCCGAGGATCTCCTCCGCGGCGGTGCGACCGGACGTCGGCTGGCGCACCTCGTGCGGGATGTCGGCCCCGGCGAGCTGGAGGTCGATGGTGTCGATGTCCTCCGCCGTCGCGAAGCTCTGGTCGGCGTAGTTGCCGTCTCGTCCGGTGTTGACGACGGTGAGGTGCGACCGCTCCGACCGAGCGAGGGAGATCGCCGCGTCGAGCGCGGCGACCCCCTCGGGTGTCGGGATGTAGCCGACGACGATCTTGGGGAACATGCTTCTCCTGACGGGGGACTCAGCGAACAGGACCTGGCGTTCCGTCATCGAGCCGCATGGCTCCGGTCATCACCGCGACGCCGTCGGTCATCGAGTGCGACGACGGCGTGATGACGCCGGCGCTCCCACCCAGGCGCTGGATGTGGATGCGGTCGGCAACGTCCCACACGTGCGGCATGTTGTGCGAGATGAGGATGATCCCGAGGCCCCGGTCACGCAGCTGCCGGATCATCTCGAGGACCTGGTTGCCCTCCTTGACGCCGAGGGCGGCCGTCGGCTCGTCGAGGATGACGACCTTGCCCCCGAAGGCCGCGGCACGACTCACCGCGACGGCCTGACGCTGGCCGCCCGACAGGGTCTCGACGGCCTGGCCCATGTTCTGGATGGTCTGGATGCCGAGGCCCTGGACGGCCTGGCCCGCTCGCTCCTTCATCCCCTTCTTGTCGAGCATGCGGAGCACGGAGCCGAGCGGACCCGGGCGACGCTCCTCGCGGGCGAGGTAGAGGTTGCTCGCGATGTCGAGGGCGGGGATGACGGCCAGCTGCTGGTAGACCGTCTCGATGCCGGCGTCGCGGGCGTCCTGTGGACGCTTGAAGTGCACGACCTGGCCGTCGAGGCGGATCTCGCCGGAGTCGGGCACCAGGGCGCCCGTCAGGCACTTGATCAGCGTCGACTTGCCGGCGCCGTTGTCGCCGATGACGGCGAGCACCTCGCCGGGGTACAGGTCGAGGTCGACGCCGTCGAGACCGACGACCCGGCCGAACGTCTTGACCAGGCCGCGGGCCGAGAGAACCGGGTGGGTGCGGTCGCTGCTGGGTTCGGCCGTCGGGAAGAGTCCGCCCTGGTGGGCGACCGGCTGGTCGGTGGTGGGGGGCGCGTCGGCACTCATGCCTTGACCTTCCTGATCCACTGGTCGACGGAGACCGCGACGATGACGAGCACGCCGGTGGCGAGGACGCGGTACTGCTGGTCGATGCCGGCGAGCGAGAGACCGAACTGGAGGGACTGCACGATCAGGGCGCCGATGAGCGTCCCGATGAGCCGCCCGCGACCTCCGAAGAGGCTCGTGCCGCCGATGACGACCGCGGTGATGCTGTTGAGGTTGGCGTCGACGATGGCGTTGGGCGTCGCGGCGCCGGAGCGGCCGATCAGGACCCAGGCCGCGAGGCCGTAGATGAGGCCGGCCACGGTGTAGACGGTGAGGAGCACGCGCTGGGTGGCCACACCCGACAGGCGGGCCGACTCACGGTCGTCGCCGACGGCATACACGTGGCGTCCCCACGCGGTCTGCGACAGCGCGAAGCCGACCACGGCGTACATGACGCCGACGACGATGACGCCCCACGTGAGGCGGAAGCCGCCCCGCGGGCCGAACCCCTCGCCGAGGAAGTTGAGGAGTGACGGCAGGTGGTCGGCCTGGATGCTCGAGCCGCCCGAGTAGAGCAGCGCGATCGCCGTGAAGATGCTCAGGGTGCCGAGGGTGACGATGAACGGCGGCAGGGACAGCCGGGTCACGAGCAGGCCGTTGAGCAGGCCCGCCCCGACGGCCAGCAGCAGCCCGATGAGCAGCGCCACGACGCCGTTCATCCCGCCGTCCTTGGCGAGGGTGGCCATCACCATCATCGACAGGATGGTGATGGCACCGACGGACAGGTCGATGCCGGCCGTGAGGATGATGAGCGTCTGGCCGATCGCCAGCGCGGCCACGACGGCGGTCTGCTGCAGGAGCAGACCCAGCGACGACGGCGTGGCGAAGCGTGAGTTCATCGCGGTGAACGCGAGGAAGGCGATGACGAGGATGAGCAGCGGGCTGAGCCACGGGTAGCCGTGGAGCAGGTGCTGCACTCGCTGCAGGGGGCTCTGCTGCCGCCGGGCGAACTCGGCGGCAGCAGACTGGGTGGTCGTCATGGCTCAGTTGCCCCAGCAGATCTTGGCCGCGTCTGCGGAGCTGATGCTGTCGACGCCGTCGACCTTCTTGTCGGTCACGAGAGCGACGCCGGTGTTGTAGAAGTCGAGCCCCGGCGAGACCTTCGGCTTGTCGCCACCCCGGGCGATCTTGGCGATGGCCTCCATGCCGAGCGTCGCCATCTTGAGCGGGTACTGCTGGGCCGTGGCCCCGATGACGCCGTCGGTGACCGACTTGACGCCGGCGCAGCCGCCGTCGACCGAGACGATGAGGGCCGTCTTGCCCTGGGCCTGCAGGGCCGCGTTGGCGCCGACCGCGGTGGGCTCGTTGATCGTGTAGACGAGGTTGATGTCGGGGTTCTTCGACAGGCACTTCTCCATGGCGGTGCGGCCGCCGTCCTCGGCGCCGTTGCCGGGCTCGTTGCAGACGATGGTGTAGTCGCCGCCCTTGCCGCCGGTGTACTTGCCCGTCTTGGCCTCGTCGCCGTTCTTCTTCGGGTCCTTGACGTCGATGCCCATGCCCTCGAGGAAGCCCTGGTCGCGGTTGTAGTCGACCGAGACGATCTTGTCGTTGAAGAGGTCGAGCAGCGCGATGACGGCGGGCTTGCCCGCGAGCTGGCCTGCGGCCCACTTGCCGTCGAGCTTGCCGGCCGCGCGGTTGTCGGTGGCGAAGGTGATGTCGACGGTGTCGGCCGGGTCGGGCGGGGTGTCGAGGGCGATGACGTAGAGGCCGGCGTCGCGCGCCTTCTTCATGGCGGCGTTGACGCCGTTGCTCATCGGCGTGATGAGAATGCCCTTGTCGCCGCGCGCGATGGCGTCCTCGATGGCCGTGATCTGGCCGGCGTCGTCACCCTCCTGCTTGCCGGAGGCCACCGTCAGCGTGACGTTGTTCTTGTCGGCGTCGGCCTTGGCGCCCTTCTGCATGGCGACGAAGAACGGGTTGGTCGAGTCCTTGGTGATGAGGGAGACACCGACCTTCTCGCCGCTGCCTCCGCCGGCGTCGCCCGAGCCGCCCGAGCCACCCGAGCCACTGTCGGAGCTGCCGCAGGCGGCGGCCCCGAGGACCAGCGTGCCGGTGGCCACCGCCACGAGCGCCCTGCGTCCGGCGGGCCGCAACGAGGTGAGGAAAGAGCTGCGGTGCATGGCGTAGACCTCTCTGTCTGCCGTTGTCTCGTGACAACGTTGTCAGGACGATTTATAGAGCGCCACTTGTGCGCACGTCAAGGGATCCGATACACATCGCAACGTGGATGA
>JABFXB010000290.1 GCA_013361975.1 Dermatophilaceae bacterium | reverse complement strand
GGTGTCATGCCGAGCTCGGCGAGGATCGTCGTCACGGCGAGCGGGTGCGTGATGTACGCGTCGCCGCTCTTGCGCATCTGGCCGTCGTGGGCGTGCTCGGCGACGGCATACGCCCGCTCGATGACCGAGAGGTCGGCCTTGGGGTGGTTCTGACGGACAGCCGTCATGAGCGGCTCGAGCACAGGGTTGCCCGCGGGGCGGGCGGCCCCGAAACGCGCGAAGCGGGCGCGCACCCGCGACGGGGTGGACAGCTCGCTGCGGACGTCCTCGCTCATGAACAGAGTCTAGGCGGTCTGCCCGAGGTCACACCGTGAGGATGGCGTTCACGGGCCGGTCCCCGAGACGGTCGCGCCCGTCGAGGAAGCCGAGCTCGATGACGAACTCGAGGCCGCAGACCTGCGCCCCGCCGCGCTCGATGAGCTCGCAGGCAGCCGCCGCGGTGCCGCCGGTCGCGAGCACGTCGTCGATGAGCAGCACGCGGGCCCCGGGCGCGAAGGCGTCGGCCTGCACCTCGACCTCGGCGGCGCCGTACTCGAGGGAGTACGTGGAGGCGATCGTGTCGCCGGGCAGCTTGCCGGCCTTGCGGATCGGCACGAACCCGAGACCGAGCGCGAGGGCCACCGGCGCGCCGAAGATGAAGCCGCGCGCCTCGATGCCCGCGACGACGTCGACCCGACCGGAATGCCGCTTCGCGATGTCGTCGACGAGCAACCCGAAGGCCTCGCCGTCGGACAGCAGCGGGGCGATGTCCTTGAACACGATGCCCGGCTTGGGGAAGTCGGGCACGTCGCGGACCCTCGCTGCCACGAGGTCACTGGTCTGGCTCACGCCGTCTCCTGTGCTGGGTGTCGGGAGCTGAGGTGCGCACCGGTGGCCCGCCGTGGCGGGCCCCCGGTGTCAGCGGCGGGACTTGGGGGCGCGCTTGGGCTGGTTGCGCGGGCCGGCGGCCTGGGCGTACTTGTGGACCGGACGCGGGGCGCCGTCAGGCAGGCCGGCCGGGGCCGCAGCGCCGGTGGAGTCGGAACTGACGGCGACGGGCTCGCCTGCGCCGCCCGAGGTCTCCGCCGCTTCGGCTGCCTCTGCTGCCTTGGCACCGTGCCGCGCGACGTACTTGTCGAGCTGCCGGATGGCCGGCTCGTTGCGGCGCAGGTCGACGAGCAGCGGAGTGGCGATGAAGATCGACGAGTAGGCGCCGACACCGATGCCGATGAAGAGCGCGAGCGACAGGTCGAGGAGCGTGCCCGGGCCCAGCAAGGTGAAGCCGACGACGAGGACCGCGGCGATCGGCAGCAACGCGACCACCGTCGTGTTGATCGACCGGACGAGCGTCTGGTTGACGGCGAGGTTGGCGGCGGCCGAGTAGGTCATCCGCTTCGTGCGGAACGCCTCCGCCGTGTTCTCGCGCACCTTGTCGAAGACGACGACGGTGTCGTAGAGCGAGTAGCCGAGGATCGTCAGGAAGCCGATCATCGACGACGGCGTGATCTCGAACCCGAAGAGGGCGTAGATGCCGACCGTGATGACGAGGTCGTGCAACAGCGCCACCAGGCCCGAGACGGCCATCTTCCACGTTCGGAAGTAGAGCGCCATCACGATGGTCACGAGGATGAGGAAGACGATGAGGCCCTGGATCGCCTGCTGGCTCACCGACTGCCCCCAGCTCGGACCGATGAGCGAGGCGCTCACCGAGCTGGCGGGCACCCCGAACTCCTTGGCGAGGGCGGCGGTCGCCTCGTCGGTGCGCTCGGAGGCCGCCTCGGACTGGACGCGCACCGTGTTCTGGCCGATGACGGTCGAGACCACATTGCCCTGGATGCCGGCGTTGCCGATGGCGTCCTGGGCCTTCTGCTCGTAGTCCTGGCTGTTCGTCACGCCCTGCACGCGGAACTCGGACCCACCGCTGAACTCGATGCCGAAGTTGAGGTGCTTGACGAAGATGCCGACGAGGGCGAGGGCGATGAGCACGGCCGAGACGGCATACCAGGTCTTCTGGCGCTTGATGAACTCGATCGAGCGCTTGCCCGTGTAGAGGTCGTTGCCGACCTGAGCGAAGTTGATCATGCCTGGGCCTTCCCCTCGGCGACGCGGGCCGAGCCGACGGTGGCTGGCGGGCGCTGGGCGCCGGCCGACCCGAACTGACCGCGGCCGCGGTAACGGAGGGTCTCCTTGGCGCCGAGGCGCTGCGGGTCGAGACCCGACCACTTGTGACCGCCCCCGAAGAACTTCGTGCGGGCCAGCAGCTGCACCGTCGGGTGGGTGAAGAGCATGACGACCGCGAGGTCGATGAGCGTCGTCAGTCCGAGGGTGAACGCGAAGCCGCGGACGTTGCTCGAGGCGAGGAAGTAGAGCACGCCGGCCGCGATGAAGTTCACGGCGTCGGCCGCGATGATCGTGCGCCGCGCGCGCTTCCAGCCGGTCTCGACGGCCGCGACGAGCGGACGCCCGTCGCGCACCTCGTCGCGGATGCGCTCGAAGTAGACGATGAAGCTGTCGGCCGTCACACCGATCGCGACGATGAGGCCGGTGACGCCGGCCATCGTGAGCCGGAAGCCGTGCGTCGTGCCGAGCACCGTGACCGCGAGGTAGGTGATGACCGACGCGACGACGAGCGAGGCGACGGTGACGAACCCGAGGGCGCGGTACTGGATCAGGGAGTAGACGACGACGAGCAGCAGGCCGACGAAGCCGGCGAGCAGGCCGATGCGCAGCTGCTCCTCACCGAGCTGGGGCGTGATGTTGTCCTGCGTCTGCAGCGCGAAGGAGATCGGCAGTGCGCCGAACTTCAGCTGCTCCGCGAGCTGCTTGGCCGAGTCGATGGTGAACGAGCCGGTGATCGAGGCGCGGCCGTCGGAGATGACGGCGCGGGCCTGCGGCGCCGTGATGACGCTCTTGTCGAGGACGACGGCGAACTGGTCGAGAGGGGGCTGCGACTGCAGGCCGTAGAGGCGCTTGGTCACGGCCGCGAACTTGGCCCTGCCGGTGTCCTTGAACGACAGCGCGACCTCGACGATCGAGGTGGGCTGGCCGTTCGGGCCGGGCTGGTAGCCGCTGCTGGCGTCGGCGATCTCGCTGCCGTTGATCTCGCTCGGGCCGAGGACGTACTTGGTCGTGCGGTCGTCGCCGCAGGTGGCGATCGGCTGGTCGGGGTCGTCGACGATCTTGTCGACGGCGCCCGGCGTGGAGCAGTTGAGCGCGACGTACTGCTTGGCGACCTTCGTGGCGGCCTCGTCGGCCTTCGCCTGGGCCCAGCCGATGCCCGTGAGGCCCTTGACGGCCTGCGCCTTGATGGCTGCCTCGGTCTGGGCCGCGGTGGGTGCTGCCGGAGCGGCGGTCGTCGCAGCGGGCGCCGGGGTGGCGGGTTTCGCTGTGGCCGTGCCGGTCGGCGTGGCGGGCGTCGTGGCGGCTCGCAGGGCGTCGGGCACGGCGCCGTTCTGGGCGGTCGCGGACGACGACGGGGTGGCTGCACCGGTGGCCGACGGCGTGCCCGTCGCCGGCTTGGCCGGCGTGGTCGACGTACCGGAGGGCGTCGGCGTGCCGGTCGCGCCGCCGGGGTTGGCCCGGGTGGCGTTGGTGTCGAGGGCCTGGACGTACACCGCACGGAACCGCAGCTGCGAGGGCTTGCGGATGGCGTCGAGCTGCTCCGGGGACGGCGTGCCCGGGATCGAGACGACGATGTTCTGGCCGCCCTGGGTGGCGATCTCGGCCTCGGAGACGCCGTTGGCGTCGATGCGCTGGCGGATGATGTCGACGGCCCGGTTGACCTGGCCCTCGTTGATCTTCTCGGTGCCGACGAGGACGGGCTGGAGCACGAGCTCCGTGCCGCCCTCGAGGTCGAGGCCC
>JABFXB010000049.1 GCA_013361975.1 Dermatophilaceae bacterium | reverse complement strand
TGGTCAGCCGAGGAGGACCCGGCGACCGTCCACTCGGAAGCCGCGGCGGGCCATGCGGCCGACGACGTCGACGAGCAGGTCGCGCTCCTGCACCTTGATCCGCTCGTGCAGGCTCTCCTCGGTGTCGTCGTCCTCGACGGTGACGACGCGCTGCTCGATGATCGGGCCGGTGTCGACGCCCGAGTCCACGATGTGACACGTCGTGCCGGTCACCTTCACCCCGTAGGCGAGCGCATCGCGTACGCCGTGGGCGCCGGGGAAGCTCGGCAGCAGGGCCGGGTGCGTGTTGACGACGGGCTGCGCGTCGAGGGTGAGCGGGCCGAGGATGCGCATGAACCCGGCTGTCACGACGAACCGCGGTGACGCGGCGGCGACCTGGGCGGCGAGCGCCTCGTCCCACGCACCCCGGTCGGCGAAGTCGGCCACCCGGCACACGAACGTCGGTATGCCGGCCCGCTCGGCCCGCTCGAGGCCCGTGCACGGGCGGTCGGCACCGACGGCAGCGACGCGCACCCCGTAGGCCGGGTCGGCCGCTGCGTCGATGAGCGCCTGCAGGAGCGTGCCGGAGCCGGAGACGAGCACGACGACGGGCACGGGCCCCTCGGTCGCTCCGGCAGGGCTGGCGAGGGCGTCGGTCGTCACGCGCCGGAGTGTAGCGCCGGGGCCCGGTGCCGCCCGCGTCGATCCACGTCCGCCCCATGGGTAAGGATGGGCGCATGACCGAGCCGCAGCTGGAGCAGGAGATCGCGTTCGCGCGCGAGAAGGCCAAGCGCACCCTGCCGCTCGCCCTGCTCGTCCTGCTGGGGCTCATCGCCATGTACCTGCCGCTGCCGAAGCGGTTCATCGCCTTCGTGCCGCTGCTCATCGCCGTCGTGCTGACGATCCGGCTGCTGCGCTTCCTCTCCAGGCGGTCCGGACGCGAGAAGATCTGGCCGGCGTTCACCCTCGTCATCGTCGGCATGCTGCTCTCGACGCTCGTGCTGCAGGCCGCCTTCTACGACTCGTGGAGCGCGTACGAGAGCTGCCGCTCCGACGCCCAGACGCAGCAGGCCACCGCCGACTGCGAGCAGCTCAAGGACTCCGGCGTGCTGGGACTCGTCGTCCGCTGAGCCTGCTCAGCCCGGCCGAACCGGCCGAACCAGCCGAACCGACCTGACCCGTCAGACCGACGTCGAGGCCTCGGCGTCGTCGCGGGCCCCGTCGTCCGAGGACAGTCCCGCGCCGTCCCGGCCTCGTCGAGGGGCGAGGCGCTCACGCAGCAGGAGCACGCCGACCCAGAGCAGCGCCCCGCCGACGACCTCGGCCAGCAGCGCGGCGGCGAAGGTCCACAGGTGGGGCCCGACCGCGGCGAGGCGGCCGACGCCGACGGCCCCGTTGCCCAGGGCCGTGATCCCGACGACGACCACCACGGCGAGGGACGCCGCAGTGGCCGTCGCGGCGACCCGCGACCGCACGTTGCCGAAGAACTCGAGGGCCGAGTCGACCCGGCTGCCCAGCCAGGCGCCGAGGACCACGGGAGCCAGCAGGACGGCATACATCGTCGCGGGGAAGTCGGCGGCACCCGGCAGCGCACCGAACAGCGGCACGAGCGGCAGCAGCCCGGGCTGCGCGGCGGCCGGTGACACGGTCGAGCCGAGCGCGATCTGGAAGCCTGGGCCGGCGAGGAACGACAGCGCCCACGTCGCGGCGTTGCCGACCAGCGCGACCTGCGCGAGGACGATGACGGCGAGCGCCCCGAGGTTCGCGGTGTACTGGCCCTGGATGTCGGCCACCTCGGACCACGAGAGCACCACCCGGACCACCACGAGGGCGAGGCCGAGCCCGAGGAGCAGCCCCGCACCGCGCCAGCCGATGCGCCACACCGACGGCAACCACGTCGGACCCCGCCGGAACCACCCGCGCACGAACGCCGGTGCCGAGTCGTCGTCAGGCCGGACCATGACGAAGCCGAGCGCCGCCAGCGGCACCAGCAGCGACCCGAGCACCGCTGCGGCGCCGGGAGTCGCGGGGCCGCCGAGCGTGAAGAGCGCGAAGACGGCCGACGCGACGCCGTAGCCGACGAGGAAGCCGGGGACGACGCCCCACCCGGCCACCCGGCTCCAGTCGTCGGCGCCCACCCGCAGCCGTTCCGTCTCGGCGAGGCGTCGCGCCCACCGGAACGCGATGTGGACGAAGACGGCCAGCAGCAGCAGCGGCGTCATCGAGATCGCCACTCCCCCGGCCCCGACCGACTGGCCGTGGCCGACGAACCAGATGGCGCTCGCCACCGACACCGCCGAGAACCAGCCCACCGTGCTCTCGGGAGCGGCGACCCAGCCGACCAGGGCGGGCAGCACGACCACCGTCCACGTGCCGACCGCCGCCAAGGCCCCCGCACGCAGGGCCGAGGGGAAGGCGCTCGAGGGGCTCGTGGCTGCTGTCTCGCGGGCCAGTGGTCTCACTCCTGCTGCTGTCGGTGCTCTTGCGGTTCTCGTCGACGGGAGGTGTGCCGTGACTCTTCGTCCATGGTCACGCGGACCCGGCGCCGGAGCGAGCACCCACGCCGAGGCCGGCTGTTCTTCGCACCACAAACCCGGCCCGACCCTGCGCCGGCGACCGAGACTGGAAGTGGGAGAGGTCCCGGACCGTCCCGGGACCCCGGGGACCGAGGGGGCCCCAGATGAGGAAGATCCGCCACCAGCTCCTGACCGCACTGACCGTCCTTCTCACCGTCGTGACGGCTGCCCTCGTCGGGGTGGGCCCGCCGGGCGACGACGGCCGGGCGGCGTCGCAACCGCCGGGCCTCACGCTCACCCAGCCGGTGGCGTACGCCGGCACCGTCTACCTCACGTTCGACGACGGGCCCAACCTGACGTGGACGCCGAAGGTGCTCGCGATCCTGCGCAAGTACGGGGTGAAGGCCGTGTTCTTCGAGACGGGACAGGGCATCTCGTATTACCCGTCGGTGACGCGGACCCTCCGCAGCTACGGCAACCTCATAGGCAACCACACGTGGAACCACCCGAACCTCACGCTCCTGTCGAACGCCTCGGTCTCGTGGCAGCTCAACCGGATGGAGTCGGCGCTCGGCTACCGGCCCCGCTGCGTGCGCCCGCCGGGCGGCGCGACGAACAGCCGGATCCAGGCGATCATCGCGGCGCGCGGCCAGCGGCACATCCTCTGGACCGTGGACCCGCGCGACTGGTCACGCCCCGGCACGTGGACCATCGTCAGCCGCGTCCTGGCGAACGTCCGGGACGGCTCGAGGATCCTGCTGCACGACGGCGGCGGTGACCGGTCGCAGACCGTGGCCGCCCTCGACCTGCTCATCCCGCGACTGCGCGCCCGCGGCGTCGTCATCGGCCTGATGGCCTGCTGAGCTTCCGCACGCCCCGGCTGCCCCGAACGACGTATGCCGCCGAGCCGGGCTGGGTGCCCGCGTGGGCACCCAGCCGACTCAGCGGCATACGGAATCGGTTGCGGCAGAGGCTACTTCGCGAGGCCCTGCATGATCTCGCGCATGAGCTCGGCGGTCTCGGAGGGCGTCTTGCCGACCTTGACGCCGGCGGCCTCGAGGGCCTCCTTCTTGGCCTGCGCAGTGCCCGACGAGCCAGACACGATGGCGCCGGCGTGGCCCATCGTCTTGCCCTCGGGGGCGGTGAAGCCGGCGACGTAGCCGACGACCGGCTTCGTCACGTTCTCCTTGATGTACGCGGCGGCGCGCTCCTCGGCGTCGCCGCCGATCTCGCCGATCATCACGATCGCGTCGGTGTCCGGGTCGTTCTGGAACGCCTCGAGGCAGTCGATGTGCGTCGTGCCGATGATCGGGTCGCCGCCGATGCCGACGGCCGAGCTGAAGCCG
>JABFXB010000261.1 GCA_013361975.1 Dermatophilaceae bacterium | reverse complement strand
CGTCACGAAGGTGAACGAGCGGTCCTCGTAGACCGTGATCTCGACCGGGATGACGTTGCCGCGCTGGGACTCCGTCGCGGCGTTGTATGCCTTGACGAACTCCATGATGTTGACGCCGTGCTGACCGAGGGCCGGGCCGACGGGCGGGGCCGGGGTGGCCTGACCGGCCTGGATCTGCAGCTTGATGAAGCCGGAGACCTTCTTCTTGGGGGGCATGGATGCCTACCTTCTTCGTTGTGGGCCGACGCCGTGGGCGATGACCCGGTTGCATGCCGGTGCGGGATGCCGCACCCGACGTGGTGGGACCTTGCTCAGATCTTGGCGACCTGGGCGAAGGAGAGCTCGACCGGGGTCTC
This sequence comes from Dermatophilaceae bacterium, assembly GCA_013361975.1. Taxonomy (GTDB): domain Bacteria; phylum Actinomycetota; class Actinomycetes; order Actinomycetales; family Dermatophilaceae; genus Terrabacter. The sequence goes on along the minus strand of JABFXB010000261.1, from coordinate 3,497 downwards.
CCGGCCGAAGATCGAGACCAGCACCTTGAGCTTCTGCGTGTCGGTGTTGATCTCGGAGATCGTGGCGGGAAGGGTCTCGAACGGACCCTCCATGACGGTGACGGACTCGCCGACCTCGAAGTCGATGACGCGGACGTCCTTGGGGGCGCTGGACTTGGCGGCAGCACCCGTGCCGTCGGCCGCAGCGGCGGCCTCGAACGTCGGGGCGAGCATCGTGAAGACCTCGTCGATCGACAGCGGCACCGGCTGGTGGGCGTTGCCGACGAAGCCGGTCACACCGGGCGTGTGGCGCACGGCGCCCCAGCTCTCGTCGGTGAGGTCCATGCGGACCAGGACGTATCCGGGCATCCGGACGCGGCGGACCTGCTTCTTCTGGCCGTTCTTGATCTCGGTGACCTCCTCCATGGGGACCTCGATCTCGAAGATGAAGTCCTCCATGTTGAGGGTCTGGATGCGCGTCTCGAGGTTCGCCTTCACGCGGTTCTCGTAGCCGGCGTAGGAGTGGATGACGAACCAGTCGCCGAAGCGGCTGCGCAGGTCGGCCTTGAAGTCGGCGACCGGGTCACCGCTGCCCGTGGCAGTCGGCGCGTCAGCGTCGAGCTCGTCGGCCTGCTCGTCGTCGGCCTGCTCGTCGTCGGCCTGCTCGTCGTCGGCCTCGGCGGCCTCGTCGGTCTCGGCGGCCTCGTCGGTCTCGGCGGTGGCGTCGGCGGTCTCGTCGGCGTCCTCAGCACCCGGGGCGTCGGAGACCGAGAGCTCGTCGGACTCGACCGCGGGGTCGACGACGTCGGTCCCGGCGTTCTCGCCGTTCGGGGCGCCCTCGTGGGCGAACTGCTCGGACACGCTCTGACCTACTTCCTTGCTCGTGGACCAACCGGTGGCGGCTGGCGGTGTCATCCCGGGGCGCCGGCGAGGCGCCGGTGCGTCAGATCGTCGTGCCGGTGAGCGCCCACGAGATCAGCTTGCTCAGACCGAAGTCGAGCCCCGACACGAGGGCCATCATGATCACGACGAACACGACCACCACGGTGGTGTAGCGCACGAGCTCGGGGCCCGTGGGCCGCACGACCTTGCGCAGCTCGTCGAGGATCTGGCGGACGAAGAGGCTGATCGCGCCGAGGAACCGCGACACCGGGTTGCCGTCACGGGCCTTGTCAGCCCGGCCGGACCCGCGCTTGGCGCTCGTCTCCGTCACGATTCCTTCTTTCTGCCTGGGTACTGGCCCGCGACAGCGCCCGGGGCCGTGGGTTACCACGCCTGGGCGAGAGCCGCGTGCCGCCTTGCACGACGACCACATCACAGGGATGCGCAGGGCAAGAGGGACTCGAACCCCCAACCGCTGGTTTTGGAGACCAGTGCTCTACCAATTGAGCTATTGCCCTTCGCCGAGACCGTGGGGTGGTCGCGGCGGGACGGCATGCGTCAGCATGGCCAGCGAAGCCGTCCGAGGGTCGATCATACGGGACGATCGGAGTGCAAAGCCAACCGAGCCGCAGCCTGCCCCGACAGGCGGGCGTGTCCCGGCGCGGGACACCCCCTGACGTCATCACGGCGACACCACCCGGCATACGGACCGGGCTGCTCGCGGCCATCGCCGAGTGGCAGGATCGGGAGGGTGACGAACCCGCGCACCGCCCTCGCGTCCCTGTCCGACGACGACCTGGCCGGCTTCCTCGCCGAGCAGCGTGAAGCCTACGCGGCCCTCGAGGCCCGCGGGCTCAAGCTGGACCTCACGCGAGGCAAGCCGTCGGCCGCGCAGCTCGACCTCTCGAACGACCTGCTGACGCTGCCGTCGACCACGAAGGACCGTGCCGGCGTCGACGTGCGCAACTACGGCGGCCTGGAGGGCCTGTCCGAGCTGCGCGAGATGTTCGCCGAGCTGCTCTGGGTCGAGCCGTCGCAGGTCGTCGCCGGCGGCAACTCGAGCCTGACGATGATGTACGCCACGATCGTCGACTTCCTGCTCTTCGGCGGGGTCGACTCCCCGCGTCCGTGGTCGCAGGAGCCCACGGTGAAGTTCATCTGCCCGGTGCCCGGCTACGACCGGCACTTCTCGATGCTCGCGTCCTTCGGCATCGAGATGGTCACCGTCGACATGCACGACGACGGCCCCGACGTGGCTGCCGTCGAGGCGCTCGTCAAGGACGACCCGACCATCAAGGGCATCTGGATCGTGCCGACCTACGCCAACCCGTCGGGCGCCGTCGTCTCGCAGGAGATCGCGGCGCGCCTCGCGGCGATGCCCGCCGCCGCGCCAGATTTCACGATCTTCTGGGACAACGCGTACGCCTTCCACCACCTCACCGAGGACGAGGCCAAGAGCGCCGACATCCTCACGCTCGCGGCGGCGTCCGGGCACCCGAACCGCCCGATCATGTTCGCCTCGACGTCGAAGATCACCTTCGCCGGCGCGGGCGTAGCCGTGCTCGCCGCGAGCGAGGCCAACGTGAAGTGGTACCTGAAGCACCTGTCGATGAGCTCGATCGGGCCCGACAAGGTCAACCACCTGCGGCACGTCGAGTTCTTCAAGGACGCCGAGGGCGTGCGGGCCCACATGCGCGGGCACCGCGACATCATCGCGCCCAAGTTCGCAGCGGTCGACCAGGCGCTCACCGAGGGCCTCGACGGCCTCGAGGTCGCCGAGTGGACCCGGCCCACGGGCGGCTACTTCGTCAACCTCGACGTGCTCGACGGCACGGCGTCCCGGGTCGTCGCCCTGGCCAAGGCGGCCGGCATCGCGCTGACCCCGGCGGGCGCGTCGTTCCCGCTCGGCCACGACCCCCGTGACCGCAACATCCGCCTCGCCCCCACGTTCCCCGTGCTGGAGGAGGTGCGCACCGCCATGGCCGGCGTCGCGACGTGTGTCGCCCTCGCGGCCGCTGAGAAGGTGACCGCCGACCGGTCCGCCGGGGTAGGGGACGGGAGCGACGCGGCAGCGTCGCTGAACGAGTCGGCCACCGAAGGAGCAGCCCGATGAGCCAGATCGAGCCCAACGAGAACATCGACGACGACCTCACCAGCTACAGCGTCGACGACGAGGACCAGCTGCAGCCCGAGGACACCCTCGAGGACGGCGAGCTCGACGACGTCCTCGACCGCGGCTACTCGCCCAACGACCGTCCGCAGGGCGTCAACGCGCACGGCACGACGGCGTACGAGGAGTCGATCGACGAGACGATCGACGAGCGCATCCTGCAGGAGGAGCCCGACCCCAGCTCCGCGTACGGCCGGCCCCGCAACGAGAGCGGCCTCGACGACGACCGCATCGGCGGCGACGACCCCGACTCGATCGACGCCGAGGACGACTGGCTCGGCGACAACGAGGTCGGCGACGCGCGCGCCGGGCGCCTCGTCGCCGACGACGAGGGCGCCCACGACGACGACGAGAAGCAGGCCTGGGCCAGCGACGTCGGCGTCGACGGCGCCGGTGCCTCGGCCGAGGAGGCCGCGATGCACGTCGTCGACGAGATCGCCGACGAGCCCGACGAGCGCTGACGAGC
>JABFXB010000438.1 GCA_013361975.1 Dermatophilaceae bacterium | reverse complement strand
GCGACCGAGCGCTGTCGGGAACGCCTCCGACCACGACCGCAGGGCGACGCCGCCCTCGGCCGTGCGGTCGACCGAGGTGGCGGCGAGCAGCGCGCGCACGATGGCTCGCGCCACGCAGTCGGCACCGGCCTCCATGAGCACCGTCAGCTCGACCGGGTCGGGCGCCGGCCGCGCGCACGTCGACAGGGCGAACAGCGTGTCGCCGTCGAAGAGGGTGTGCACCGGCTTCAGCGCCCGGGCGAAACCGTCGTGCGCGACGCCGGCAGCCTTCTGGCACTGGGCTTTCGACAGAGTCACATCCGTGGCCACCACCCCGATCGTGGTGGCCAGGCCCGGCAGCCCGGCTGCCCGGCCGGGCGCTGCCTCGACACGCGTGCGGGCCTCGTCGAGCTCGGCCGAGCTGGGCGGCTCGAGGTGTCCGAGCTCGTCGGCGATGGCCAGCCCGGCGGCATACGGCAGTCCCGTCACGGGGTCCACGGCCGACCCGACGGCGTTGACGGCCACGAGCGCGGCGACGGTGGCACCCGACTCGAGCACGACGCTCGCCGAGCCGATGCCGCCCTTGAAGCCGCCGACCTTGGCGCCCGTGCCGGCACCGACGCATCCCTGCGCCACCGTGTCGGACGACGCGCTCGCGTATGCCGCCCTGCCGTCCTCGGCACGGGGGGTGTTGCGCCACGTGCCGCTGCGTCCGAGGTCGAAGAGGATCGCGGACGGCACGATGGGCACGCGCTGCCCGGGTTCGGCCGTGGGCCAACCGAGCCCGTCGTCGGCGAGGGCTGCCATGACGCCCTCGGCCGCCGCGAGGCCGAAGGCGGAGCCGCCGCCGAGGACGATCGCGTTGACCCGGTCGACGAGGTTGCGGGGGTCGAGCAGGTCGGTCTCACGCGTGCCGGGACCGCCGCCGCGCACGTCGACCCCCGCGACGACACCGTCGTCCGGTGCGACGACGACCGTCACGCCGGTCAACCAGCCGGGCTCGTCGCGGGTGCAGTGACCGACCCGCAGGCCGGTCACGTCGACGAGCGAGTTCGTCGGCCCCGGGGCGGGAACGGGCACCGGGTCGGAGAGCGGCTCGCTCACTGCGGGTCCCGCAGGTCGAACTCCATCAGCCGGCCGGGCGAGCTGAACCCGAGCCGCTCGTAGAACTCCTGGGCCCGGTCGTCGGGCGCGTTGAGCCTGATCCACTTCACGTCGGTGGTGCGGGACCACTCGATCATCGCCTCGGTGAGGGCGCGGCCGACCCCGCGGTCGCGGCAGCCGGGGGCGACGAAGAGGCCACCGACGTGCAGCCACGAGACGTCGCGACGCCCGGGCCACGGCAGGGCGCGGATGCGACGGGTCTCGAGGATGCCGGCGTGCTCGCCCCTGCTCTCGGCGATCCACGTGGGGCGGTCGGGCCGCTCGGCCAGCCACGCGTCGACGAAGCGGTCGAGGTAGCCGGCCTCGGACGGCATACCGAGCTCGCGGGCGAACTGGAGGTGCAGCGCCGCCACGATGAGGGCGTCGTCGGCCGATGCGCGACGGATCGTCACCTCGGCCATGAGGGAAGTGAACCACGCAGGCGGTGCGACGGCAGCCAACCCGGCGACTCCGGCGATCCGGGCCCGGCGAAGGGCGTGCCCCGGGCCGCGGCAGTCGCTGGCTGAGTCGGCTGCCGCTGCCGTCAGGTCAGACGTTGATGCCGAGACGACGGGTGGTGCGAGCTCGCTGGCGGCTCGCGCGCATGCGCCGAAGCCGCTTGATGAGCATCGGGTCGGCCTCGAGGGCGAGCGGGTTGTCGAGCAGCGCGTTGAGCACCTGGTAGTAGCGCGTGGAGCTCATGTCGAAGAGCTCCTTGATGGCCTGCTCCTTCGAGCCGGCGTACTTCCACCACTGGCGCTCGAATGCCAGGATCTCGAGGTCGCGCGCGCTCAGGCCGTCCTCGGACTCCGGGCGGTGGGGCTGCGCCGTGGCGTGGTCTGTGCTCATGGTCCTGTCTCGGTCCGGTCGTGCTCGGTCGTTGGCTCCGGTCATCACCCTAAGGGCAAATGACAGGGGTGTCATTCAGATCCGGCGTGTTGGCGGCATGTCGCGGGCGCCCTCTGACGTCGGGCGGAACATAGGCCCCAGAAGGTCACATCCGCCCCACCCGTGACCCTGCGTCGGCGTCAGGCCATCGTGTCGAGGATGGCGTTGACGTCCTCCTTGGTCGTGTGGGGGTTGACGATCGCGAAGCGGGTCAGGGTCTCGCCGCGGAAGGTCGTCGGCACGACGAAGGCGAACTCCTCGGACAGCAGGCGGTCGGTCCACTCCTGGTAGTCCTCCGGCGCCCAGCCCACCCGACGGAACACGACGACGGAGAGGTCCGGCTCGCGCACCGCCTCGAGGTAGGGCCGCCGCCCGATCTCCTCGGCCGCGAAGCGCGTCACCTCGATGGTGCTCTCGATCGCTTCGACGTAGGCGTCCGTGCCGTGGACGGCGAGGGAGTACCAGAGCGGGAGGCCACGGGCGCGCCGCGTCAGGCCGATGGAGTAGTCGGTCGGGTTCCACTCCGGCGACTTCGTGATGACGTCGAGGTAGCCCGCCTCCTGCGTGTGCGCGATCCGGGCCAGCTCGGGCTCGCGGTAGATGAGGGCGCAGCAGTCGAACGGGGCGAAGAGCCACTTGTGCGGGTCGACGATGAAGGAGTCGGCGTGCTCGATGCCGTCGAAGAGGTGGCGCACCGACGGCGCCGCGAGGCCGGCACCGCCGTACGCGCCGTCGACGTGCAGCCAGAGGCCGAACTCCCGACACACCTCGGCGACGGAGGCGAGGTCGTCGACCACCCCGAAGTTCGTCGTGCCGCTCGTGGCCACCACGGCGAAGAACGTCTCGGGGCCATTCTCCTCCAGGGTCTTTCGCAGTTCGGCTCCGGTCATACGGAGCCTTTCGTCGACCGCGACGCCGCACACCTCGGCGTCCATCACGGCCGCCATGGACACGACGGAGGAGTGCGCGTTGTCGGTGGCCGCGATGCGGTACGGCCGCGCGCCGCTGCCCGCGTCCTTCGCACGCGCCCGGGCCGTATGCCGTGCCACGACGAGGGCGGAGAGGTTGCCGACCGTGCCGCCTGGCACGAAGACGCCGCCCGCCGACTCGGGCAGCCCGGCGAGGTCGCTGATCCAGCGCAGGGCCTGGTTCTCGGCGTAGACGGCCCCGGCGCCCTCCATCCAGGAGCCGCCGTAGATCGACGAGGCCCCGACGACGACGTCGAAGGCCGCGGCCTCACGCGTCGGCGCGCACGGGATGAACGACAGGTAGCGCGGGTGGTCCGTCGACAGGCACGCCGGCGCGAGGGTGTGCTCGAAGAGCTCCATCGCCCGGGTCGAGCCGAGACCGCCCGCCGTGATGGTCTGGCCCGCCGCCGACGCGAGGTACTCCTCGGTCCGGGCGCCGTCGAGCGGGATGGGATCCATGAGGAGCCGCTCGCGGGCGTAGCTGAGGACCTTGTCGACGGCGACGTGGTCGGCGTCCTTGTCGAAGCTGTGCACGCACAGATGCTAGGCCCTGCGCGGGCCGCACCCGACCGCGGAAGCGGCGTGCCGCGTCAGCCGAGAAGGGCGAAGCGCAGCTCGCCGGCAGTCGTGACGACGGCCGACGGGCGCACGGCCTCGAGCGGCTCGGGCAGGCCGGCGCCCCACGTGACGGCGACCGTGTCCATGCCTGCGGCCTTGCCCGCGAGCACGTCGACGACGGCGTCACCGACGTAGACGGCGCCGTTGGCGCTGCGGCCCATCCGGTCCAGCGCGAGCAGCAGGGGCGTCGGGTCGGGCTTGTGGCGCTCGGTGTCCTCCATCGCCACGAGCACCTCGACGTGCTCGGAGATGCCGAGGATGTCCATCGCCTGC
>JABFXB010000299.1 GCA_013361975.1 Dermatophilaceae bacterium | reverse complement strand
CGTGTTCGATAGAACGTCTGTACGAGTTGTAGCACGTATGTTCGAGGAAGTCGAGACACGCATCGAACAGGTGTTTGGCAACTGTGTTCGAACCTCGTTACTCTTTCCTCACACCACCTACCTCACCAGCCACCACTGACACTGGTCCCCGAGCAGCTCCCGAGCGGCTCCCGCACCGGGTCAGCAGACGGTCTGACGAGCCGACGAAGGGGACACCATGGGCGTGACCGAGCTTCCCGACCGCGAGACCGGCGACGGGCTGACCGTGCGTCAGCGGCGCGTGCTCGAGGTGATCCGCAACTCCGTCGACCGTCGCGGCTACCCGCCGAGCATGCGCGAGATCGGCGACGCGGTCGGGCTCGCGAGCCCGTCGAGCGTCTCCCACCAGCTCAACGCGCTCGTGGCCAAGGGCTACCTGCGCCGCGACCCCAACCGGCCCCGCGCCCTCGAGATCGTCTCCCCCGACGCGACGGCCGAGGAGGTCGGCAGCCGCAGCGGTGACCACTACGACACCGAGACCGGCTCGGGCGACGCCCGCCCCGAGGCCTCGTACGTCCCCGTCCTGGGACAGATCGCCGCCGGCGTCCCGATCACGGCCGAGGAGGTGGTCGAGGACGTCTTCCCGCTGCCCAAGCAGCTCGTCGGCGAGGGCGACCTCTTCCTGCTCAAGGTCAACGGCGACTCCATGGTCGACGCCGCGATCTGCGACGGCGACTGGGTGGTCGTGCGCCAGCAGCAGCACGCCGAGAACGGCGACGTCGTCGCGGCGATGCTCGACAACGAGGCCACGGTGAAGACCTTCAAGCGCGTCGACGGCCACGTCTGGCTCATGCCGCACAACGAGGACTTCTCCCCCATCGACGGTGACCACGCCACGATCCTGGGCAAGGTCACCGCGGTCCTGCGCCGCATCTGACGGGCCGTTTGCAGGAGATCCGCATGGCAGCCGGGCGCACTCGCGACGTCGTCTACACCTACCGCTACCTGCGTGGCGCGATGATCGCGCTGCTCCTCATGCTGCTGCTCTCGGTGGGGTACCAGTGGTGGTGGGAGACCGACCACAGCTGCTGGCTCGGGTCGATCAGCGCCTACTACTACACGCCTGCGCGCACCGTCTTCGTCGGTTCCCTCTGCGCGCTCGGAGCCAGCCTCATCGCCTACAAGGGGCACTCGTCCGAGGAGGACGTGCTGCTCAACTTCTCGGGCTTCATGGCGTTCGTCGTCGCCATGGTCCCGACGGTGCCCGACCTCCGCTGCGGGCCCAACGCATACGCCCAGACGCCGGCCGAGATCGCCTCGGCGGTGCGCAACAACATCTGGTCGCTCGTCGTCGTCGCGGTCGTCGCGGCCGTCGTCGTCGCGGCGCTCAAGCGGGGCGCCATGAAGCGCGACGCGTCCGCCCGGCCCACCACGCGTTCGGTGGTCGTGACCCTGGCGTGCGGGGGCGTGCTGCTCGTGGAGCTCACGCTCTTCCTCGTGCTCCGCGACCGCTTCATCGCCGTGAGCCACGGCGTCGCCGCAGCCACGATGGTGGCCGGGGTCATCGCCGTCATGGTGCTGAGCGCGCTGCGCACCGAGGAACGCCACCGGGCCGTCGGCGACGACGACGGTCGCGGCTACCGCCGTGTCTACCTCGCCATCGCCGTCTCCCTGACGGTCGCGCTCGCCGCCACCGTCGTCGCGGCGCTGACCGTGACGGGCTTCGCCCACCTCGTGCTCGTCGCCGAGGTCATCGTCATCGTGCTGTTCGCGACGTACTGGGGCGTCCAGACGAAGGAGCTGTGGGACCTCGGCGAGGTCTCCGCCGACGAGGCCCGCGACCTCGGTGCTCGCACCGAGTAGCCGCAGGCTCCCGCACGCAGGTCAGTGGCCGAGGGCAGCTCGCAGCGCCGTGAGGGTCTGACCCAGCGGCGCATGGAGCCGGATCGTCGCCTCGGCATCCCCTCGAGTCGCCGACCGGGTGACGATGGCGACGGGCACGTCGCGCTGGTGGGCCCGCCGCACGAAGCGGTAGCCGCTCATCACCGACAGCGACGATCCCAGCACGAGCACGGCGCCGGCCGCCTCGACGAGGCGGAAGCACCGCTCGACGAGAGCCTTGGGCACCGACTCGCCGAAGAAGACGACGTCGGGCTTGACGGTGTCGTTGCCGCAGACGAGGCACCGCGGCGCGTGGAACGACTCGACGAGGGCGTCGGCGAGCACGATGTCGCCGTCGGGCCGCACCTGCTCGCCCCACTGCGACCCGACCGATGCGGCCGCCTCGGCGAAGCGGTCCATGAAGCCGGGGTTGGCCTCGGTCATCCTCTCGTGCAAGCCGATTCGCGACGTGTACTCGCCACACGTGAGACAGACCGCGCGCTCGAGCGACCCGTGCAGCTCGACGACGTCGGTCGCTCCGGCCGCCTGGTGCAGACCGTCGACGTTCTGCGTGATGACCGGCCCGACGTAGCCGGCGTGCTGCAGGTCGGTGACGACGCGGTGGCCCTCGTTGGGGGCGGCCGCGTTGAAGCGCTGCCAGCCGATGTAGCTGCGAGCCCAGTAGCGACGTCGCGCCTCGCTGCTGCCGGCGAACTCGCCGTAGGTCATCGGCTCGACCCGGCGCGTCCCGTCGGGCCCGCGGTAGTCGGGGATGCCGGACTCGGTCGAGAGGCCGGCTCCACTCAGGACCGCGACGCCACCGCCGCTCACGAGGTCGACCAGGTCGTCGAACGTGCCGAGGTCATGCGTCTCGAGCGGCAGGGTGCGCGACGTCGAGAGTCGGGTGGTCGCGGTCGTCGGCGTGGTCGCGCTGGTCATCGCGGTCTCGCGAGCAGGTACGCCGGTCGGCTGGTGCACCCCGAAAGCCTACGTCGCGAGCCGGCAGCACCCGCGCGCGCTGAAGTCACGGAATTCCATAATCACCGGTTATGATCGGTGCATGATCGACGCTGCGGGCCTCCGGGTCATGAAGGCCATCGCCGACGAGGGAAGCTTCACGAGTGCCGCCAACGCGCTCGGCTTCACCCAGCCGGCCATCTCCCAGATGGTGCGGCGGCTCGAGCAGCGCACCGGCACGGTCCTCGTCGAGCGCTACGGCCGGCAGGTCCGGCTCACCGAGGCAGGACAGGTGCTGGCCCGCCACGCCGTCGGGGTGCTCGCAGCGCTCGACGCCGCCGAGGAGGAGATCACCGCGATCGCCGGCCTGCGCGCGGGGCGGGTGCGCCTGCAGGCCTTTCCCAGCTCGTCGGCGACCCTCGTGCCCCGCACCCTGGCGATCCTCAAGTCCAGGCACCCCGACATCACCGTGACCTTCACCGAGGCCGAGCCGCCCGAGTCGCTGGCCGCCCTGCGCAACGGCGACTGCGACGTCGCCGTGGCCTTCGCCTACGAGGGCGGCGACCTCGGCGAGCTCGAGGAGGACCTGTCGCTGCTCGTGACGCGACGCCTCATGGACGACGAGGTCCGGCTCGTCGTGCCGGGGTCGCACGCGCACGCGAGCGACGAGGCCGCCGTGCTCACGGACTTCTCCGGCGACGAGTGGATCGCCGGCTGTCCCCGGTGCCGAGGTCACCTGCTCTCGCTCGCCGACACCGCCGGGTTCCGGCCGAACGTGGCCTTCGAGACGGAGGACTACGTCGCACAGCTCGGCCTCGTCACGGCGGGGCTCGGCGTGGCGCTCGTCCCCGACCTCATCCTCAACGCGGCCAAGCACGACGAGGTCGCGACGCTGCCGCTGTCGCCCGCCTCGCGCCGCCAGATCCTCGCGGTCACCACCCCCGACCTGCAGCGCGTGCCCGCCGTGGCTGCCGCCCTCGACGCGCTGTGCGAGGCCGCGGGCGCCGACCCGACCACCTCCACCGCCGAGCTCGTCGGCGCCAAGGCCTGACCCTCCCGACACTGCCGGCGGCCGACGCCGCGCCAGACGTCGTCGCGACCGGCAGAATGCGGTCATGACACGGGTCGCTCTCGCCGCCACCGGTCCAGCTCCGCTCGAGGCCGGTCTCGAGGCGGCAGCCGACGGCGGCAACGCGGTCGACGCCGCCATCGCGGCAGCCCTCAGCGCGATGAGCACCGAACCGGGCGTCGTCAGCCTGATGGGCGGTGCCTACGTCAACGTCTGGCCGGCCGACGGCGACCCCGTCGTCGTCGACGGAAACGTCGAGATGCCGGGCCGCGGGCTCGACACGTCAGCCTTCGGGCGCGGCGTGCGTCAGGTGCACACCGACTACGGCGGGGGCGTCACGATCGGCGCCGGACACGGCTCCGTCGCGAACTCCGGCGCGCTGCACGCACTGTCACTCGCCCGCGACCGGTTCGCGCTGCTGCCGTGGCGACGGCTCGTCGAGCCCTCGGCCCGCGCCTGCCGCGAGGGCTACCGCATCGGGGCCGCTGCCGCCCTCTACCTCGGCATCGTCCGCGACACCCTCTTCGGCGACGACGCCGAGGCGCACGCGCTCGTGACCGGCGCAGACGGCGGCGCCGTGCAACCGGGCGAGACCTGCCTCAACGTCGACCTCGCCGACATCCTGGAGCTGCTCGCCGTGCAGGGCGTTCCCCTCTTCACGACCGGCGCCGTCGGGCGAGTGCTCGTGGACGACATGGCCGCGAACGGCGGGCTCGTCACGGCGGCCGACCTGACGGCATACGAGGCGGTGGTGCGCACCCCGACGATGCGGTCGGTGGGTGCGTGGAGCGTGGCGCTCAACCCGCCACCGTCGGTCGGTGGACCCATGCTCGCGGCGATGCTCGGGCAGCTCGCCCGGCACCAGCACTGGACCTGGCCGGAGGTCATCGACATCCAGCGCCAGGTGCTCGCCTACCGGCTCTCGGTGCACGACCGCTCACGCGACCTCGACGCCGACGGGCACGCCCTGCTGGCCTCGGTCGAGCGCCACGGGCTCGCGGGACTGCCGACCTCGGCGTCGACCGCTCACGTCTCCGCCGTCGACGAGCACGGAAACGCCTGCGCCATAACGATGTCCGCCGGCTACGGGGCCGGCATGGTGATCCCCGGCACGGGCATCCTGCTCAACAACGCCCTCGGCGAGCCCGAGCTCAACAGGCTGGGGCTGCACGCCGTGGCGCCGGGCACCCGGCTCGCCTCGAACATGGCGCCGACGACCGCCCGGAGCGCCGTCGGGTCCGCCCTGGCGGTCGGCTCCCCCGGCGCCGACCGCATCACGACGGCACTGATGCAGGTGCTGGGGCGCAGCCTGCTGCTCGGCGACGACCTGCAGCACGCCATCGACGCCCCGCGGCTGCACGTGCGCTTCATGGACGACGGGTCGCCCCGGGTCGAGCACGAGCCGTCCGACGAGATCTCCGCGGCCGTCGCAGCAGGCGGGCTCGCCGCGCACCGCTACCCGGGGCCGCACATGTACTTCGGTGGGGTCGGCGCGGCCCTGCTCGGGGTCGACGGGCTCGTCGCGGCAGGCGACGCGCGGCGCGAGGCCGCCGTGGGGGTATCTCCTTGACGGACCTGCCTGACCCGCAGGGCCGCTCGCGCACCACGCACCTGGGCCATCCCGGCACGGCTCCCATCCGGGGCGGCGTCCACGCCGAACCCCTGAGCGTCGACCCCTACGAGAGGCCTCCTTCGATGACCATGACCGACGACCGCCCCGACGCCGGCTCCCCCACTGCGGCGCCGCCGGCACCGGCTCGGCCCGACTCCGTCGCCGCCCGGGTGGCGGCCGTCGTCACCCCCCTCTTCGGAGGCCGACTGCCGGTGCGCCTCAGGGCGTGGGACGGCAGCGTCGAGGGCCCGGCCGACGCGCCGACGGTCGTGCTGCGCGACCCGGCCGCCCTGCGCCGTCTCGTGCGCCACCCGGGCGAGCTCGGGCTCGCCCAGGCGTACGTCACCGGCGAGCTCGACGTGGAGGGCGACCTTCTCGACGGGTTCCGCCGGGTGTGGTCGACGGCCCGCACGCTCGCCGATGGACGCCCCTCGGCCGGGGCCCTCGCCTCGGCCGCGAGGACCGCCATCCGGACCGCGCTCGACCTCGGCGTGCTGGGGCTGCCCCCCGAGCCGCCGGTGTCGCAGGCGCGGCTGCGTGGACGGCTGCACACGAAGTCCCGCGACCGCAGCGCCATCGAGCACCACTACAACCTCTCCAACGACTTCTACGCGCTCATCCTCGACCCGCACATGGCGTACTCCTGCGGCTACTGGACGAGCACCGACCCCGGCTACACCGTCGAGGACGCCCAGCGCGACAAGCTCGACCTCGTCTGTCGCAAGCTCGGCATCCAGTCCGGCGGTCGGCACCTCGACATCGGCTGCGGCTGGGGTTCGCTGTCGCTGCACGCCGCAGAGGCGTTCGGCGCGCAGGTCGTCGGCGTCACGATCTCGAGCGAGCAGAAGGCCTTCATCGACGAGCGCATCCGCGAGCGGGGCCTGCAGGACCGCGTCGAGATCCGGCTGCAGGACTACCGCGAGGTGCCCGACGGCCCGTTCGACACCGTCAGCTCGATCGAGATGGGCGAGCACGTCGGCCAGAAGAACTACCCCACGTTCGCCCGGCAGGTCGAGCGGCTGCTGCGGCCGGGCGGACGCGCCCTCATCCAGCAGATGTCGCGCACGACCCGGCCCGGCGGCGGGCCCTTCATCGAGGCGTTCATCGCTCCCGACATGCACATGCGGCCCGTCGGCGAGACGGTCGACCTCATCGAGCGGGCCGGCCTCGAGGTGCGCGACGTGCACGCGCTGCGCGAACACTACGTGCTGACCGTGAACGCCTGGTACGACACCTTCGAGGCAAACTGGGACCGCGTCGTCGAGATGGTCGGCGAGGAGGTCGCGCGCGTCTGGCGGCTCTACCTGGTCGGCGGCGCGCTCGCCTTCGAGGAGGGCCGCATGGGCGTCGACCAGATCCTCGCGGTGAAGCCCACCGCCGACGGCCGCAGCGGTATGCCGCCCGTCCGCGCCTGGTGACGCCGTGACCTTCGTCGAGGTGTTGCTCTGGGCGGCTCTCGCGGTCGTCGTCGTGCTCGGCATCACGTTCGCGGTCGCGCTGCGCGTCGGCAAGCAGGCCGTCATCGACGTGACGTGGGGGCTCGGGTTCGTCGCCATCGCCCTGACCGCGTTCCTCGTGACGGGCGGTCAGGGTGACTCGCTGCGAAGGTGGCTGGCGCTGGCTCTGACGGCGGCGTGGGGGCTGCGGCTCGCCACGCACATCCACCTGCGCTCACGCGGCAAGGGCGAGGACCCGCGCTACGAGGCGATGCTCGCCCGCGCGGACGGCAGCACCGAGGCGTACGCGCTGCTGCACATCTACCTGCCTCAGGGCCTCATCATGTGGTTCGTCTCGCTGCCGGTGCAGGCCGCCATGGTCGTGCACGGCGGCCTGTCGTGGGTGCTCTGGGTCGGCGTCGTCGTGTGGGCCGTCGGCTTCTTCTTCGAGTCGGTGGGCGACCTGCAGCTCACCCGGTTCCGCGGCGACCCGTCCAACAGGGGCAAGGTGCTCGACACGGGCCTGTGGCGCTACACCCGCCATCCCAACTACTTCGGCGACGCGTGCGTCTGGACCGGCTTGTTCCTCGTCGCAGCGAGCGCCTGGCCGGGGGTGCTGACGTTCCTGTCGCCCGCCGTCATGGTCTGGAACCTCTACGGCGGCACGGGGAAGAAGCTGCTGGAGAAGGACATCGGCGACCGTCGGCCCGAGTACGCGGAGTACGTGCGCCGCACGAGCGGCTTCTTCCCGCTGCCCCCCAAGCAGGCCCGCTGACCCCGGCGCCGGCGCGCCCGACGGGTGGCACGGAGCGACCGGTGGGTGTCGGCCATGATGGGGGCATGCGCCCGCCCCTCGCCGACCTCCTGGACCTGCAGCCGCACCCGGAGGGCGGGTGGTACCGCCAGACCTGGGTCGCCCCCGAGACGGTGACGCTGCCCGACGGCCGCACCCGGGCCACCGCCACCCTGATCCACTTCCTGCTGCCCGCCGGCGAGTCGTCGGCGTGGCACCGGGTGGCCTCCGACGAGGTGTGGATCGCGCACACCGGTGCGGTGGTGCTCGAGCTCGGCGGCGACGGCGCGGCCCCTGAGGGGGTCGCCCAGTCGGTGGTCGGGCTCGACCTGGCCGGTGGCGAAGTGGCCCAGGCGGTCGTGCCCGCCGGCGTGTGGCAGCGCACCGTGCCGGGTGACGCGGATGCGCTCGTCAGCTGCCTGGTCTCTCCCGGCTTCGACTTCGAGGACTTCGAGCTGGTCGAGGACAGCGGCGTGCGCCGCGCCCCGGCCGGCCCGGAGGACGAGCCCGTGGACCCCGAGGAGCCCACGAACCCTGCCTGAGGCGCATCGGTCAGCCTGCGACGACAGACACCTCCGTGCCGTCTGTGACGACCGCCAGGTCACCCTCGGTGTCGGTGCGGTGGACGGCAAAACCTCTGTCCTGCAAGGCTTTCATGGTCGCCGGTGCGGGGTGTCCGTAGTCGTTGCCCTCTCCGACGCTGATGACCGCCAGGCGCCCGTCGACCCGGTCGAGGATGCGGTCGTCGCGGTTGCTGGAGCCGTGGTGGGCCACCTTCACCACGTCGATGCTCCCCCAGCGCCCGGGGTCGAGCTCGGACTCGCGGAACACCTGGGCGGCTGCCTCGCGTTCGATGTCGCCCGCGAGCAGGATGGTGACCCCCCGCACGTGCATGGTCATCACGACCGAGCCGTTGTTCGGCACCGAGCCGGCGTCGATCCGGCGAGCAGGCCACCAGACCTCGGCCCTGACACTGCCGACGGTGAGCGACTGCCCCGCCCGCAGCTCGCCGAGCGGCGTGTGGTGCGCGGCGGCCAGCGCGGACACGCGCCGGGCCTCCGCAGGCGGGTCGGGCACCGGTGAGGCACGGATCTCGGCGACCGGCCGCTCGAGAACCGCGGCGAGGCCGCCCACGTGGTCGGCGTGGTAGTGGGTGAGCACCACGAGGTCGACGACGGTGACCCCGATGCGGTCGAGACATCGACGCATCGGCTCCGGCTCTGGACCGGTGTCGATGACGACGACGTGGCCGCCGCCGTTGTCGGCGACGAGACCGTCGCCCTGCCCGACGTCACAGGCGATGAGCACCCAGCCGGGCGGCGGCCACGAGATGGGTGCCGTCGGGGCCGCCATCCCGGTGGTCAGGACCACCACCGCGATCGCGACCGTCGGGCGGTTTCGGGTGCGGTGCCAGGCCCAGGGCGCCAGCGCGATGCCGGCCACGGTGACGACGGCGAGCAGGACGGCGGCTCCGGCCGAGTCGCCCCACGCCACGCTCCCGAACGGCAGTCCCGAGCACCAGCGCGCGACCGCGGCGATCGCCTGCGCCGGCACGGCAACTGCCCACGCGAGCCAGGAGGCCCCGGTGGTCCACGCCACCGACACGACCGCCACGGCGACACCCACGACCGTCGTCGGTGCGACGAACGGAGCAGCGAGCAGGTTCGCCAGCACGGCGACGAGCGAGACGCTGCCCTGGAGCGGCACCACGACCGGCGCGCAGACCGCCTGCGCGGCGAAGGGAATGGCCAGGACCGGACCGAGCGGCTTGAGCGGACCGGGCAGCACCCGCGCGATGGCCCGGCCCCACGGAGGGGCGAGCACGAGCAGGCCCAGAGTGGCGAGGCTCGACAGGGCGAAGCCGTAGGACCGGGCCAGCCAGGGGTCCCACACGAGCAGCACCATGACGGCGCCGGCGAGCGCCGGGATGCCAGCGCGACGCCTCGACGTCGACAGCGCCAGCAGGCCCACGAGGCCCATGACCGCAGCTCGGACGACGCTCGGCTCGGGCCTCGCCAGGACGACGAACCCGAGCAACGCCACCAGGGCGACGGGCGGACGCCATCGCCGTCGCACCCCGAGGAGCCCGCAGGCCCACATGACGCTCGCCAGGACGAAGGTGACGTTGCTGCCCGAGACCGCGCTGAGGTGTGACAGGCCGGTGTCCAGCATGGCGACCGTCAGGTCGGGCGGGGTGCGCGAGGTGTCGCCGACGACGAGGGCGGGCACGAGCCCGCGGGCGTCGGCCCACACGGAGTCGGTGGCGGCACGGAACCGCTCCCGCACGACGTCGGCCGCAGCGAAGACGCCACCGGCTCGCGCGACCAGTCTCACCGGACCCTTGGGAGCAGCCACCGCCACGACGTCGTCACCAGGCTCCGCGGGCCCGAGCCGCACGACCGCCTCGATCTCGTCGTGCCACCGCAGACCCGACCACGCGGGACCGTTGCCGATCACGAGCACCGGTGACACCACGTCGGAGACGCGCCCGCGCCCGCGGACCTCGGACACCTCGAGACGCACCACGCTGAGGGCCTCGCCGCGGTCGGTTCGCACCGGCCGCGGCTCGGCGGCCACGGTCGCCTGCAGGGTCACGACGGCGTGCTCCGCGGCCAGGGCGCCGAGCGGCCCCGCCGACGCCACGGCGCGGTGCCCTGCGGCCGCGCCCAGCAGCAGCGCGAGCACGGCCGCCGACACCGCGGCCGACACGGCCCAGGCCCGGAGAGCGGCGCGGCGGCTCGCCAGGGCCGCGAGGGCGACGCCACCGAGGGCGACGAGGGCGGTGAGGATCACGCACCAGGGCGGTGCCACGAGCCCCCAGAAGGCGACGAGCGGCCAGGCGACCAGCACCGGCACGAGCAGCCGGAGGTCGAGGAGGCGCCCGGACCGCGGTCGCACTCGGCGCACGGTCGGCCGACCGGTCAGGACGACGAGCGAGGGCCCTCGCGGCTGCTGCTCGCGCTTCGGCGCACCGCCCCGCGCGACCCAACCGCGCCACGCCGGCTCACCGCCTCGAGCCCGACCCGCCGTCACAGCGTGACCAGCGGTCGGAGCCGCTCCAGCAGCTTGTCGCCGATGCCGCTCACCTCACCGAGCTCGTCGACCGACGTGAAGCGACCGTGCTCGGCACGCCAGTCGACGATCCGCTGCGCCAGCACGGGCCCGACACCGGGCAACGCGTCGAGGGCAGTGGCATCAGCCGCGTTGAGGCTCACCGGAGCTGCGGGGGACGCACCGGCTCCTCCCCCGGCGGTGGGCCCGCCACTCCCGCCCCCGGAGCCCGCACCCGCTGCCGTGACCGCCTCACCCGGCCGCGGCACCCTGATCTGCTCACCGTCCGTGAGCGGGCGAGCCAGGTTGAGGGCGCCGAGGTCGGCACCCGCTCGGGCGCCACCGGCCTGCTTGATCGCGTCGGCGACCCGGGCGCCGGCGCGCAGGCGGACGAGCCCAGGGCGCAGCACCTGCCCCACGACGTGGACGACGATCTCGGCGCCGGGACCCGCTGCGTCCCTCGCCGTGGGCGCACCCGAAGCCGTGGACGCCGGACCGGTGGACGGCACCGCGGCAGCGGTGCCACCGACCACCTGGACCGAGCGGGACGGGCCCGGCGCCTCACCGGGCACCGTGGACGAGCGCTCGGCCCACAGGACCCGCAGCACGAAGGCGCAGCCGACCGCCACGACCAGCGCGAGCAGCGCGACGAGGGCTGCGCTGCTGACCGCCCGCCGCCCCGAGCGCAGCTCGTCCGGGACCGTCAGCAGCCCCGGCCGACGGGCGCGACGCAGGTCGGCGTCGAGCCGCGACACCTCGTCGTCGGTCGCGCGTGCCGTCAGACGGCGCACGGCCGCCCCCACCGTCGCGACCGACCCCGGCGCGGACACCGGTCCCGGGGGCCCGGGCACCCAGCCACCGTCGGCCCCCTGCCGCAGCTCCTCCGGGCCGTCCGGGTCAGGCTCCCCCACGAGCGCCGCCCCGGGCAGAACCTCGTCGGCGTCACCCTGACGCGCCCCGAGGACCCGGGCCGCCCGCTCGAGGTCAGGCGGTCGATGGGAGGGGCGGAACGGCATACGTCGACGGTACGAAGGCCACCACCTCGAGGACCCGCGCCCACCACGCCTCTGGGGACAACGTCGACCCACGCGGAGGGGGTGTGGACGGCCACAGCCCGAGACGCCCCGCGCGTCGATTCACGCCAGCGCGGCCCGCTGGGCCAGAATCTCCGAATGGCCCGCCACATCATGACCCTCACCTGCGACGACCGACCCGGCATCGTGGCGGCCGTCTCCGGAGCGCTCCTGCAGGTGGAGGCGAACATCGTCGAGAACCAGCAGTACTCCGACGAGGACACCAACCTCTTCTTCATGCGCACCGTCTTCGACGCCGAGGCCGCCGACGTCGAGCAGGTGCTCGACGCCATCCGCAAGAGCCCGGCCGTCGCGCACCAGCACCTCGCCGTGCGGCCCGAGGACGAGCACTGCCGCACCATCATCCTCGTGAGCAAGTTCGACCACTGCCTGCTCGACCTGCTCTACCGCTGGAAGTCCGGCGACCTCCCGATCGACATCGTGGGGGTCGTCTCCAACCACGAGGACTGCCGGGCGCTCGTCGAGTACTACGGGCTGCCGTTCACCGTCATCCCGGTGACGCCGGACACCAAGGCCGAGGCCGAGGCGGAGCTGCTGCGCATGGTCGACGCCGACGACGTCGGCCTCGTGGTCCTCGCCCGCTACATGCAGATCCTCAGCGACTCGCTGTGCCGCGCGCTCGAGGGCCGGGCGATCAACATCCACCACTCCTTCCTGCCCGGCTTCAAGGGCGCCAAGCCCTACCACCAGGCGCACGACCGCGGCGTCAAGCTCATCGGGGCGTCGGCGCACTACGTCACCGCCGACCTCGACGAGGGACCGATCATCGAGCAGGACGTCGTGCGCGTCACGCACGCCGAGACGCCCACGAGGCTGGTCGCCCTCGGCCGCGACGTCGAGCGACGGGTGCTCTCGCGTGCGGTGCGCGACCACGCCGAGTCGCGGGTCTTCCTCTCGGGCCGACGCACCATCGTCTTCTGACCGAGGCCGTATGCCGCCGGGTCGGCACACGCGGCCCCCACCGGTAGCGTGCGGGCCATGAGCGACAGGCCGTTCGTCGTCGGGCGCCCCCACTTCGGGCGCTTCACCCGCACGCCGGAGGAGAACGCGCGCGCCCTGGCGGAGGCTCGCGACGCCCTCACGACAGCCGTCGCCGCCGACCCCACCGAGTCCGGTGCTCCCGACCTGCTGGACGCCACGGTCGACCTGGCCGAGGCGCTCACGGTCGCCGGCCACGAGAACGAGGCGATCACCCTGGCCGGACCCGCCGTGCAGCTCGCTCGGGACGCCGGTCGCACGGAGAGCCTCGGCTGGGCGCTGCTCGCGCTCGCCACGGCCGAGCACTACGCGGGGCTCGCCGCCGAGTCGGAGCCGCACTTCGAGGAGGCGCTGGAGGTGGCGCGCACGGGCGCGGACCGCGAGCTCGAGCACTACGCCCTGCACCACCTCGGCCGGTTCCTCGTGGACGAGGGACGCACCGACGACGCTCTCGAGGCCTTCACCGCCGCGCTGGCCATCCGCGAGCAGCTCGGCGAGCCACGCGCCGCGAGCACCCGCGCCGCCCTCGAGGCCCTGCTCAGGTCTCGTCGCTGAGGTGCCGCTGTCGCCACCAGCCGACGACGTTGTTCTTGTGGCGCGCCAGCACCAGCAGTCCGATCGCCATGAGCCACAGGCCCGTCCAGACATCACCGGGCGCGTGACCGGTCCAGACGACGACGGCGACCACGAGCATCGCCAGCGACCCGAAGATCGACCCGGCTGCGACCCAGCGCGTCAGCGCGACGCCGACCGCGAAGACCACGACCACCGCCAGCGCGACCCACGGGTGCACGCCGAGCAGGGCTCCGAGCGTCGTCGCGACCCCCTTGCCGCCGCGTCCCTTGAGGTACGGCGACCAGATGTGGCCGAGCACGGCGGCGATGCCGGCGGCGTAGGCGGCGTGAGCACCGCCGAACCAGTGACCCGCCACGAACGCCGGCACCAGGCCCTTGAGCACGTCGAGCACCCCGACGACGACACCCCACTTGCGGCCCAGCACGCGGCCGGCGTTCGTCGCTCCCGGGTTTCCCGAGCCGGACGAGGCGAGGTCCTTGCCGAGGAGCCTCGCGATCATCGTCGCCGGGTTGACCGAGCCGATGAGGAAGGCCGCGACGACCACCCCGGCCCACGCGAGCACGGTGCCGGCGTTCACGACCCGGCGTGCCCGTCAGCAGCCGGACCGGTCGCCGCGGGCAGGGTCTCGCCCGGGCGCGGCGACACGGCGATGGCGACGGTGCCGGGGCCGACGTGCGCGCCGACGACCGCACCGAGCTCGACGACGATGACCTTCGGCGAACCGGGCACCATCTCGCGCAGCTCCGCGGCGATCTGGTCGGCTCGGGCGGCCGCGTCGAGGTGGTGAACCGCGAGGTCGGCGACCGTGCGGCCCTTCTCGACGTGCTCGACGACCATCGCCTCGATGCGGGCGACGGCACGCGACGAGGTGCGCACCTTCTCCACGGGGACGATGCGGCCGCCGCGCACGGCGAGGATCGGCTTGATCGACAGGGCCGACCCGAGCAGCGCCGAGGCCGCCCCGATGCGGCCACCCCGCCGCAGGTGCTCGAGCGTGTCGACGTAGAACAGCACCCCGGACGGCGCGAGCCGGGCACGGATGACCTCGAGGACGCTTGGCACGTTGGCTCCCCCGGCTGCCGCCTCGGCCGCCGCCTCGGCCGCCGCGACGACGGCGAAACCCATCGCCATGCCGATCGTCTCGCTGTCGACCACCTCCACGGGGACGGGTGCCTCGGCTGCCGCGAGCCGCGCGGCCTCGACGGTGCCCGACATCTGCGACGACAGGTGCACCGACACGATCGCGGTCGCGCCCTCGTCGGCGAGGCGTCGGTAGGTCTCGGCGAAGACCTGCGGGGTCGGCCGCGAGGTCGTGACGATGGTGTAGTCGCGCAGCGCGGCGGCGACCTGCTGGGCCGTGATGTCGCGGCCCTCGACGTGGTCGCGCCCACCGACGACGACGTGGAGCGGCACGACCTCGATGCCGTGCTGCGCGATGACGTCGGCCGGCAGGTATGCCGTCGAGTCGGTGACGATCCGCGTGCTCACGTCGCGCTCCTTCCGCAGGCCGGCCCGGGCTGCTCCCAACCTAGCGGCGTCACGCGCGCGTGCGCGGGAGCCGGTGTGTCATCGGGCGCGAGCCCCCGATCGAGAGAACGCTCCGTTCGAGAACGGAGCGTTCTCTCGATCGGGAAGGGTCGGTCAGAGGGGGACGACGTTGACGAGCTTGGGGGCGCGCACGATCACCGTGCGGATGCCGCCCTCGGTCGCCGCCTTGACCTTCTCGCGTCCGAGCGCGAGCTCGCGCAGGTCGTCCTCGGAGATCTCGGGGCTCACCTCGACGCGGTCGCGCACCTTGCCCTTGATCTGGATGACGCAGGTGACCTGCTCCTGCACGATCTTCGCGGGGTCG
>JABFXB010000384.1 GCA_013361975.1 Dermatophilaceae bacterium | reverse complement strand
GTGGCCTCTCGACGGGTGGTGGTTAGGCATGCCTTATCTGACAAGCGCGAAATCCCGGGAATAGACTCCCTCGAGAGTTCGTGAAGATCTTCACAAGCGGTTCGGAAGCGTGCAGGAGAGATGACCAGTTCGAGCGTGGCGCCCAGCCCCGGCGGGGGAGGCGGTGCACCCGTCGAGCGGGCCGACGTCGTCGTCGTCGGTGCCGGCCCGGGTGGCAGCGCGACAGCCGCGTACCTCGCCGACCACGGTCTCGACGTCGTCCTCCTCGAGAAGTCGGCCTTCCCCCGCGACAAGATCTGTGGCGACGGCCTGACCCCGCGCGCCACCAAGGAGCTCATCTCCCTCGGCGTCGACACCACCGGCTGGCAGCGCACCAAGGGCCTGCGCATCAAGGGCGGCGGCCACACGCTGCAGCTCGACTGGCCCGAGTCCGACGCCTTCCCCGGCTACGGCATGGTGCGCACCCGCGCCCAGCTCGACGAGACCCTGGCCCGCCACGCCGAGAAGCGCGGCGCCCGCCTGTACGAGCGCACCAGCGTCACCGCCCCCGTCCGCGACGGCTCGGGCCGTGTCACGGGCGTCACCGCCAAGCGGCTCGACGAGGCCGGCCGGGCGACGGGCGAGACCGTCACCTACCGCGCCCCCGTCGTGGTCGCGAGCGACGGCGTCTCGAGCCGTCTGGCCACCGCGGTCGGCCGCCCGAAGCGCGAGGACCGTGTCATGGCCATCGCGGTGCGGGCGTACTACGCGACGCCGAAGCGCGACGACTACCTCGAGAGCCACCTCGAGCTGTGGACCCGCGACGACGCCGGCAACCGCATCCTCATGCCCGGCTACGGCTGGCTCTTCCCGCTCGAGGACGGCCGCACCAACGTCGGCCTCGGCACGCTCGACACCACCTCGGCCTTCCAGAAGACGGACTTCAAGGACGTCATGCGCCGCTGGGTCGAGGACATCAACCCCGAGTGGCAGCTCGAGCACGACGAGACCGCCGGCCCGATCCGCGGCGCCGCGCTGCCGATGGGCTTCAACCGCACGCCCCTCTACGGCGACGGCCTGCTGCTCGTCGGCGACGCCGGCGGCATGGTCAACCCCTTCAACGGCGAGGGCATCGACTACGCCCTCGAGGCCGCCCGCCTCGGTGCCGAGCTCGTCGCCCAGGCGATGGCGCGCCCGAGCGACGCCGAACGTGAGCGGGTGCTGGCGGCATACCCGAAGGTCATGAAGGACGAGCTCGGCGGCTACTTCACGCTCGGCCGCTGGTTCGCCCACGCCATCGGCAACCCCGAGGTGATGCGCCTCGCGACGAAGTACGGCCTGCCCCGTACGAAGCTCATGCCGTTCCTGCTCAAGATCATGGCCAACCTCGCCGATCCTGCAGGCAAGGGCGCGAGCGACCGCATCATCCACGCACTCTCGCGGCTGGCGCCGAGCGCATGACCCACCGCGCCGCCGACCCCACCGGCACCCCCGTCGCCACCCCCATTGTGACGCCGAGCACAATCGTCACAGACGCCCCTAGGATGGGTGCGCCGCGCATGTTCGCCCCTGCAATGCACGTCTCGCACGACCGGAAGGCACGTGACCTCGGATGAACTCCTACGTCCCGATCCTGTTCATGCTGGGGCTCGGCTTCGCGTTCGCCGCGCTGTCGGTCTTCACCTCGCTCGTCGTCGGCCCGAAGCGCTACAACCGCGCCAAGCTCGAGGCCTACGAGTGCGGCATCCAGCCGACGCCCCACGCGGTCGGCGGCGGGCGTGTGCCGATCAAGTACTACCTGACGGCGATGCTGTTCATCATCTTCGACATCGAGTCGATCTTCCTCTACCCGTTCGCGGTGGCCTTCAACAAGCTCGGCCTCTTCGCGCTGGTGGAGATGGT
Source organism: Dermatophilaceae bacterium (assembly GCA_013361975.1). Lineage (GTDB taxonomy): Bacteria > Actinomycetota > Actinomycetes > Actinomycetales > Dermatophilaceae > Terrabacter. The sequence goes on along the minus strand of JABFXB010000384.1, from coordinate 1,990 downwards.
CCTGTTCATCCTCACGGTCTTCATCGCGTACGCCTACGTCTGGCGTCGCGGCGGCCTCGAGTGGGACTGACGCCCGTTGCCGCACGTGAGCGCCCGCACCAGCGGGCACGCGTCCACCGGGTCCGTCAGGAAAGGTAAGGAGTAAGCAATGGGTCTCGAAGAGAAGCTCCCAGCCGGGTTCCTGCTCTCGACCGTCGAGGGCCTCGCCGGCTACATGCGCAAGGCCTCCATCTGGCCGGCCACCTTCGGCCTCGCCTGCTGCGCCATCGAGATGATGGCCGTCGGCACCCCCGACTACGACATCGCCCGCTTCGGCATGGAGCGCTTCTCCGCGACGCCGCGTCAGGCCGACCTCATGATCGTCGCCGGCCGCGTCAGCCAGAAGATGGCCCCGGTCGTGCGCCAGGTCTACGACCAGATGCCCAACCCCAAGTGGGTCATCTCGATGGGTGTCTGCGCCAGCTCGGGCGGCATGTTCAACAACTACGCGATCGTGCAGGGCGTCGACCACATCATCCCGGTCGACATCTACCTGCCCGGCTGTCCGCCGCGGCCGCAGATGCTGCTCAACGCGATCATCGAGCTGCACCACCAGATCCAGACCTCGCCCCTCGGCGTCAACCGCGAGGAGGCGGCCCGGGCCGCCGAGGCCGCGGCGCTCTCCGCGACCCCGACCCACCAGATGAAGGGCCTGCTCGCATGAGCGACGGCGAGAAGAAGGACGCGATGCCGGCGGTCAACGCCGACACCACCAAGGACCAGACGTCCGGCATCACCCCCGGTGAGGTCGAGCTGGCCCAGCCCGGCAGCGGCAGCGAGCCGAAGGTCGTGGGCATGCGCCGCGGCATGTTCGGTGCCACCCGCGGCGCCGACACCACCGGCTACTCCGGCCTGCTGCGGCCGATCCTCATCGCCGGTGCGGCCGAGCGCCCCTACGGCGGCTACTTCGACGAGATCGCCGACAACCTCGAGCGCGGCCTCGTCGGCGGCACCGCCTCGTACGCCGAGGCCGTCGCGAGCGTCGTCATCGACCGCGGCGAGATGACGATGCACGTGCGCCGCGAGCACCTCGTGGCCGTCGCGCGGGTGCTGCGCGACGACCCGTCGCTGCGGTTCGAGATCTGCACCGGCGTCTCTGGCGTGCACTACCCCGACCGCGTCGGCGAGGAGCTCCACGCCGTCTACCACTTCCTGTCGATCACCAACGGCGGTCGACGGGTCCGGGTCGAGGTCAGCTGCCCCGACGACGACCGCCACATCCCCTCGATCGTCTCGGTCTACCCGGCCAACGACTGGCACGAGCGCGAGACCTGGGACATGTTCGGCATCGAGTTCGACGGCCACCCGGCCCTGACCCGCATCCTCATGCCCGACGACTGGCCGGGCCACCCGCAGCGCAAGGACTACCCCCTCGGCGGCGTCCCCGTCGAGTACAAGGGCGCCACCGTCCCGCCGCCCGACCAGCGGAGGTCGTACAACTGATGAGCACGCACACCGAGTTCACCCAGACCGAGGTGCCCGAGCCGGGCGCCAACGACGTCTACGCCACCTCGGCGGCCGACGAGTCCGCCAGCGAGGGCGCCCACATCTTCAACGCCGCGGGCGGCGACTGGAACGACCTCGTCGACGAGGCCACCTCGCTCAATGAGGAGCGCATCGTCGTCAACATGGGCCCGCAGCACCCGTCGACGCACGGCGTGCTCCGCCTCATCCTCGAGATCGACGGCGAGACGGTGACCGAGGCCCGTGCGGGCATCGGCTACCTGCACACCGGCATCGAGAAGAACATGGAGTACCGCAGCTGGGTGCAGGGCGTCACGTTCTGCACGCGCATGGACTACCTCACGCCCATGTTCCAGGAGGCGGCCTACTGCCTCGCCATCGAGAAGCTGCTCGGCATCACCGACCAGATCCCGCAGCGCGCCAACGACATCCGCGTCCTCATGATGGAGATGACGCGCATCAGCAGCCACCTCATCTGCCTCGGCAC
>JABFXB010000101.1 GCA_013361975.1 Dermatophilaceae bacterium | reverse complement strand
GGGCTCAGCGGCCGTTGCCGCGCGGGCCCTCGTGGCCGGCGTCCTCGGCGTCCTCGGCCGCCTCGTCGCTCATGGGGTCGGGCTCCAGACGACGGCCCTCGGCCTTGGCCTCGTGGCGCTCCACGAGCTTTGCCGTGATCTCGTCACGCATGCCACGGAGCAGGATGTACGAGGCGGCCGCAGACGCGATGGCGGCAGCGCCGAGGAGCAGCACCGGGTTGTCGCGAAGGCCGATGAGCCAGAAGAGCAGCAGGAACCCGAAGAAGATCAGGATGCGCAGCAGGGAGTAGCGGACCACGACCAGACCCTCAGCTCATGCCCGAGTAGTTGTGCATGCCGACGAATGTCGACACGAGGTTCACGAGCGTGAAGTTGATGATCACGGCCACGTAGCCGGCCAGCGCGATGTACATGGACTTGCGCGGATCGACACCGGCTGTCGCCCGAGCGTGCATGTAGGCGGCGTAGACGGTCCAGATGACGAAGGTCCAGACCTCCTTGGGGTCCCACTGCCAGTACGCGCCCCACGCCTGCTTGGCCCAGATGGCACCGGCGATCAGCGTGAACGTCCAGAGGATGAAGCCGACCATGTTGAGGCTGTATGCCGTCCGCTCCAGTGCCGCCGCCGACGGCAGCGACTCGAGGACGCCGGGGTTCGCAGGCGGCTTCTCCTCACGGCGCAGGCGCACGAGGTAGAGCACGCCGATGGCGAACGCGAGGGTGAAGAAGGCGACCGCGAGGAACGCGACCGACACGTGGATGCCGAGCCAGTACGACTTGAGGGCCGGCATGAGCTCGCCGGCCTCGGTGTAGAGGACGGTCAGCGACAGGCCCAGCACGAGCAGGATCGGGGTGACGATGAAGACGCCCAGCCACTCCCAGCGGTTGCGACGGGCGAGCGCGCTGTAGGCGACCCCGACCGCGGCGGCCGCAGCCGTGGCGAACTCGAACATGTTGCCCCACGGCGGGCGGGACACCGCGATGCCACGCATCGCCACGGACACGACGAGCAGGGCCGTCGCGAGGTAGGTGAGCATCAGCGCGATGCTTCCCCGCTGCCGGCTGCGCAGGCTCTCCTCGAAGGCCGACCCGGCGGCATACGGGCTGGACGGTCGACGCTCGACGGGAACGGGTGCGCCGGCTCCGGCCGCGACGAGCTCGCGCTCCTCGACGGACGCCTCGGCGGCGACCTTCGACTCGGCCACCTTCGGCGCCCGCGCGGCGAGGTGCCACGTGAAGGCCAGCATGGCGAGCGTGTAGACGATCATCGACGCGTACAGCGCGATGTTGGCGTTGGCGGCGAGCGAGTTCGACACTAGCTTTCGGTCCGTTCTGCGGGGTGGTCGGGCTCGGCGTTCGTGGTCGCGCCGTCGATCGCGGTGGCGATGCCGGTCACGATCGCGGCCAGCCCGGGGTCGGAGTCCTTGGAGAGGCCACCGATGGTCACCACGGTAGCCGCTGGCGCTGAGGGGTCCCCAACGGCAGCAGGGCGCACCCGCACGAAGACGCGGCGGCGCTTGATCGTGAGCCCGAGGATGAGGCCCAGGGTGGCGAGGAGCGCGCTGGCCAGGCTGATCGGGGCGCCGGGGTCGGTGCGCACGGAGAGCCCGGCGAAGCGCTTGACGCTGTCGAAGGTGATCGAGCCGCGGTCACCGGGGAGCTGGTAGGTCTGCCCGGGCTTGAGACGGATCAGCGCAGGCGAGCCGTCGGCCTTGGTCACCTGCTTCATCTCGTCGGTGTTGAGCGTGTAGACCGACTGCGGCGCACCGCCCGGGAAGAGGTTGCCCTCCCACACCGACAGCGCGAGCTCGGGGTTCTTGGCGTCGGGGAACACCGAGGCGGGCCCGTTCGCGAACGTCGGCTCCGCGGTCGGCAGGAAGAAGCCCGTGAAGCCGAGCTGCTTCGGCGCCGCGGAAGGCACCTTGATGACGCCGACCGAGCGGTAGTTGCCGTCCTGCGGCAGGAAGGGCGTCGCCTCGCGGTAGAGCACGGTGCCCTTGGCGTCGCGCACCGTGACGACCGGCGTGTAGCCGTTGCCGAGCAGGAAGATGTCGGCGCCGTCGACCGCGATGGGGTGGTTGACCGACACGGTCTCCCGGCTGGCCGCGGACTCGGGGTCACGCTGCAGCCTGGTCTGGGCGTCGAAGAGGCGGGGCTGCCCGAAACCGCGACCGGGCGTCTCGTTGAAGTCGACGTCGAGCTTGTCGAGCGAGAGGACGAAGGGCGGCAGGGTCTCGGTGTCGACCCACGGACCGGGCGAGATCGTGTTGTACGTGCCGGCCGACGACGCGAACTTGTCGCCCTCGGACAGGATGATGTCGCCGCGCCAGCCGAACACGTGGCCGACGGCCATGCCGACGATGATTCCCGTCAGGGCGAGGTGAAAGAGCAGATTGCCGCTCTCGCGGAGGTAGCCGGACTCGCCCGACAGACTGACGCCGTCGTGGGCGTGGATCCGGAAACGCTTGCGCCTCAAAGCGCCACGAGCGACCTCGAGCACCTCGTCGGGAGACAGCGACGTGGTGACCTCGGCGTGCTCGTCGAGGCGGTGCAGCCTCGCCGGGGCCTTCGGCGGGCGCGCCCGCAGCGCCGCCAGGTGCACCCTGGTTCGCGGCACGATGCAGCCGACGAGCGAGATGAAGAGCAGCAGGTAGATCGCGGAGAACCACACCGACGCGTACACGTCGAAGAAGCCGAGCCGGTCGAGCCACGGGCTCGTGGTGGGGTTCTGGGCGATGTAGTCGGCGACGCGGCCGGCGTCGATGTTGCGCTGGGGGAAGATCGAGCCCGGCACGGCGGCGACGGAGAGCAGCAGCAGGAGGAACAGCGCCGTGCGCATGCTGGTCAGCTGGCGCCAGCCCCACCGCAACAGGCCGAGCGGTCCCAGCTCGGGCAGGGCCGGCTCGGGACGCCGGGGCTCGCCCTTGCCCTTCTTCCGCTGCTTCACGCGGGCGTCGGCCGGTGCGTCGGTCGCCATCTCAGATCGCCACCTGGAAGCCGTTGACGAGGCGCACCTGGAGCCAGACCACGACGGTCTCCCACACACCGGTCAGCATGAGCAAACCCACGACGACGAGCAGCAGGCCGCCGACCGTCTGGAGCACGCGGCGGTGGCGCCGCAGCCAGTCGCTCGCGCGGCCGGCCCGCTCCCAGAGCGCGGCCATGAGCACGAAGGGCAGGCCGAGACCGATCGAGTAGACGGCAGCCAGCGCCAGACCCCTGCCGATCGAGCCTGACTGGGCCGAGATCGGCGCCGCCATCGCCTGGATCGCGCCGAGGGTCGGCCCCATGCAGGGCGACCAGCCGACGGCGAAGGCCGCGCCGAGCAGGGGTGCGCCTGCGAGACCGGCACGCGGTCGCCAGCTGACCGGGACGGCATACGACCGGCCGACACCGAGGAAGAGCACGCCCATGACGAGCACGACCGCGCCACCCACCCGCAGCAGGGTGCTCTGGTGCTCGCGGAAGGCGAGTCCGACGGCCGAGACCGCCGCGGCTGCGATGAGGAACACCACGGTGAAACCGAGCACGAAGAGCAGGGCGCCGAGGACCAGCCGGCCCCGCGAGCGCTTCTCGAGCGACACGTCGGACAGGCCCGTGACGTAGCCGAGGAAGCCCGGCACGAGAGGCAGCACGCAGGGTGAGGCGAAGGAGACGAAGCCGGCCACGAGGGCGACGACCGCCGCGACGAGCAACGAACCGGAGGCGATCTCGGAGCTCACGGGCCTCAGGCCTTCCCGGTGAGGACGTCGTCGACGAGACCCAGCAGGGTCGTCGTCGAGACCGGGCCCGAGACCCGGGCGGCGATGCGGGCCTCGCCGTCGAGGACGAGCGTGGTCGGGGTCGCCGACGCCTTGCCCTGGAGAGCGAGCAGC
>JABFXB010000488.1 GCA_013361975.1 Dermatophilaceae bacterium | reverse complement strand
CGACTACCACCGCGACACGCTCCGCCTGAAGACCGAGGGGCTGACGGCCGAGCAGCTGGGCCGGCGCCTGCCGCCGTCCACGCTGACCCTCGGCGCCCTGCTCAAGCACGTCGCGCTCAACGAGGCGAGCTGGTTCGGCCGGGTCCTGCACGGCCGGGCGATGCCCGAACCATGGGCGAGCGCCGACTGGGACGCCGACCGCGACTGGGAGATGACCTCGGCCGCCGACGACAGCCCCGAGGAGCTGCGCCGGATCATGGACGAGTCGGTCGGGCAGGCGCGCCGCGACATCGACGCGGCGCTCGCCGACGGCGGCCTCGACTTCCTGTCGGCGAAGCTGGACCGCAAGCAGAACCGGCAGTTCACGCTGCGCTGGATCCTGCTCCACATGATCGAGGAGTACGCCCGCCACAACGGCCACGCCGACTTCCTGCGCGAGAACGTCGACGGCGTCACGGGGGAGTGAGGCCAGCGCGCTTCAGACAGAACCGCCGGAGCGGTTCGACGGCGACGACCTCGGCGAGGTCGCGGTAGCGCGCAGTCGCGTGCTCGCGTCGCCCGGTGCGCCACTCGAGGTCGGCGAGGGCGAGGGAGGCGTCCCTCCTCGCGTATGCCGGAGCGTGCGTCTCGAGGGACGTGAGCTCCCGCTCCACCTCCACCAGGTCATCCGGTTCGCTGCCCGGGGTGGCGAGCAGGGCCTGGGCCGTGGCGACGAGCCGCGCGACCCGGACCGAGGGGGAGGGCCACCGCTGCTCGAGCGCGCCGTAGAGCTGGACGATGCGCGCCCAGTCGGTGCGCTCGAAGGTCGGTGCGCTCGAGTGGAGTCCGGCGATGGCCGCCTCGATGGCGAACCGGCCGTCGCCGGCGGCTGCGAACGTGGCGTCGTCGAGACCGGCCGCGAGCAGCCCTCTGTCCCAGCGGCGTCGGTCGACCTCGTGGAGGGCGAGGCCGGTGCCGTCGGGTGCGACGCGACCCGGCCGCCGGGCCAGACCGAGCCGGATGACGGCCCGCAGCCCACGTGCCTCCGTGTCGTGGGGGTAGGCCGCGACGAGGGCGTCGGCGATGAAGAGCGCCTGCCGCCCGGTGTCGGCGAGGGCGTCCGCGGGGTCGAGCACGGTGCGGTGCCCCACTGTGAACATGCCTGAGACGCAAGCGATCACGACGGGCAGGCGGCGTCCTCGTTCGGTGGCGTCGGGCACGTGGAAGGCCCCGCGTGCCTCGGACAGCGCCCGCTTGGCGCGGGTCAGTCGGGCGGCCGCAGCCGTCTCCTGCACGCCGAGGTGGCCCGCGATCTCCGGGACGGTCAGGCCACAGACCACGCGCAGGGCGAGCACCATGCGCGAGGCCGGCGAGAGGGCCTCGTCGCAGGCGACGAAGAGGAGCGCAAGGCGGTCGTCGAGCCCCTCGAGCACGTGGGCGGACAGGTCGTCGGCATCCATGACGGTGCGTTCGGTGACGGGATCGGACGTGGGGTCCACGTCGGGACGGGCGAGCTCCGGGGCGAGCCGCCGCTCCACGGAGCGCCGGCGGGCGTCGTCGAGCCAGGCGCGCTTGGCGACGGAGGTGCACCAGGCGGCATACGACTCGATGGTGACCCCGCCGGCACGCTCGTGCGCTGCTGCCCGGGCGACGGCCTCGGCTGCGTACTCCTCGGCCTCGTCGAGGCTCCCGGTGAAGGAGGCGAGGGCGCGCACGATGCGCGGCCACGCCTCCTCGAACTCACCCGGCGCGAGCGGCACTCACATGCCCGTCGGGAAGACCTTGCGCCACTCGATGTGGTCGCCCGTGGGGACGAGGGCCGCAATGCGGCGTGCGGTGTCCTCGTCGTCGGTCTCGATGACGTAGAAGCCGGAGATCACCTCGGAGGTGTCGGGGAACGGACCGTCCGTGTAGACGGCGTCCTCGACCTTGCGGTCGCCGGCACCGGGCACGACCCGCCCTCCGTGCTTGGAATCCTGCAAGGCCGCGCCGGCGACGATCCGGGCGCCCATCTCCTCCACGGCCTTCGCGAAGGCCGCGTGGGCGGGGAAGCCTCCGTTCTTCGAGCCGGAGCCGTCGTCGGGAGCGGCACCACGGTGAAGGTAGGCGTCGGAGTTCCAGTCGCCCTCGTGGATCAGGTATGCGTACGTGTCGGCCATGGTCGGCTCCTTCTCTGCTCAGGTGCGCGGTGTGCGATGTGCTGTGCGCGGTGCGGCGGCCCTCGCCACATCATCCTGACGAACTCGCCGCCCGGGAATCGACAGGTCGGCAGGACGCGTCTCTCAGGAGGCCCCGAGCTTCTCGAGGCGGGCTTCGAGGGACGCGCGTCGGTGGGCGTTGCCCTCGAGGTCGAGGTAGCGGCGGCCGAACGTCGCGAGCAGGGCGTCGTCGAGCCGCCGGACCGCGCCCGGCGGGTACTTGTAGCCCATCCGGGCGATGAGGTCGGTGCCGTCGACGGGGGCAATCACCTCGGCCAGGTGGTCGATCGAGGTGATGCCGAGCTCGAGGAGCAGGCCCGACACCCAGGCGTAGTGGTCGGTGCGCGACCAGCCTGCGTCGGCGTACTTCGTGGCGAGGAACTTCGCGAGGTCCTGCGAGCTGATGCGGGGGTCCTGCACGGCGGCGTCGGGCGGCGTGGCGGGCAGCGCCATCTGCAGCCGGTCGCGGATGGCCGAGAACTCGCGGTCGGCGAGCTCGATGAGACCCGCGGCGAGGGTGAAGCGCCGGTCGAGGTCGTGCGCGTGCTCCTCGGGGACCGTGCCCTTGTAGCGGATGTCGTGCTCGAACTCGGCCCAGGCGTGCTGGAGCACCGTGCGGATCTGGACCGAGGCGCTGCGGCGGCGCAGGCCCTCGTAGGCCGCGGGGACGGTGCGGCTCGCGTCGACCGCGACGAGAAGGTGCCGGCTGGCGTACCCGAAGCGACCCGAGCGGGCGGTCTCGAGGCCCATGTCGCGGTCGTCGAGGACGGCGAGCTCCTCGGCGAGCAGGTCGGCGACGGCGGCGACGTCGTCGTGCACGTAGGTGATGACGCGGACACCGACCTGGTCGGTGATGTCGTTGAGCGGGTCGGGGTAGAGCAGCTCACCGTCGCGGCGGCGCTCGGCCTTGGCCGCGAACGAGGCCACGGTCTTGGTGCGGCCGCTCACCGTCAGGTAGTTGATGCCGGCCTCGTCGAGCAGGGCTCGCACCATCTCGACGAAGAGGGCGGTGTGGGCTTCGACCTCCGGGCGGACGGCGGCGTACGCCGCAGCCACGTCTTTGCCTGGCGTCGCTGCCAGCTCGCTGTCGGACATGCGGCCATCCTGCCTTGGAGTCAGCTCCGGCGCTGTGCGGTGGTCGCGGTGCCACCACAGGTTCCTTCCGTCGGACCCGCCCCAACCGTGGCGGTCGCCCCACCAGGACGGGACGTTCGGCGTCACCTGCGCGTGTGCAGGAAAGGCACGCAGGGCGGCGTCGACGAGCCCGACGGAGCCGTCGCTCTCCCAGTCTTCGCAGCGCGGATGCACCTCGTCGCTCGCCGGGCACGGAAACGCATGCTCGAGCCCCACGCTGAAGCCGAGCACGCGGAAGAGCGAGATCGCAGCCTCCAGGGTGATGCCGTGCTTGCCGCTCTCGAGCCGCGCGATGCGACTGGGTGGGACCCCGAGACGCTGGGCCAAGCCGCGTTGGCTCAGCAGGTAGGTCCGTCGCACGTGGCGCAGGGCGTCGCCGAAGGCATCGGGACCGTGGCCCATGGGAACGGCGTGGCCGAGGGACAGGGGCACGGCGTGACCGAGGGGAACCGACATGCGTCGACCATCCTCCCCAGCGTCGAGGTGTGCGGGGCTCCGTGCCGAGGCTGTGGACAGGGCGGCCGCCGAACGGAGGGCTGTGGACGACGGCCGGACCACCATGTGCC
>JABFXB010000533.1 GCA_013361975.1 Dermatophilaceae bacterium | reverse complement strand
CCTGTGCTGCAAGCGATGTCGCGCAAGGACTTCGTCGGTGAGGCCCTCGACCTGCCCGCCGAGGAGCGCCTGGAGGGCTCCCTCGCGGCCACTGCTGTCGCGGCCTGGCTCGGTGCCACCGTGTTCCGGGCGCACGACGTCCGAGCCACCCGGCGGGTCATCGACATGGTCGCCACGATCCGTGGTGACCGGCCGCAACGAGTGGCTCTGCGAGGTGTCCGTCCGGCCGCCGCGCACGAGCCGGGCACGGGTGGTCCGTCGAACGGGCAGTGAACTGGGCAAAAAGCATTCGGTCGGGCGGGCCGACCGGCCGGTATTCTGCTAGGTTCGTCGCGGTTGCAGTTGCAGTTCCTCGTAGTCGAGCAGGTGCCCGTCATCCGCAACGGTGACGGGATTTCTTTGTCGGCATCGGTGGGTTCGCCCGTCGAGTGGAGTCAAAGCGGCAGCTTGGGATGCGCGAGGTGCGTCATCCCATACGCTAAAGAAGGAAGAGTTACCGGTATGGCACAGGGAACCGTCAAGTGGTTCAACGCTGAGAAGGGCTTTGGTTTCATCGCCCAGGACGGCGGCGGCCCCGACGTTTTCGTCCACTACTCGGCGATCCAGACGAACGGCTACCGTTCGCTGGACGAGGCGCAGCGAGTCGAGTTCGAGGTCACGCAGGGTCCGAAGGGCCCGCAGGCCGACGCAGTTCGCCCGCTCTGATCACACGAGATCAACAGCAACGAGCGACACCCAACCTCAGTCGTTTGTGACAAAGCCCCCGGCCATCGGCCGGGGGCTTTGTTGTGTCCGCTTGGACGGTGCCGGCGCGGTCAGGACCCACGAGGCGGCCCGGCGGCGCGGAGAGGGCTTCAGGCCTCGGCGGAGCCGGGGTTCAGCCGCACTCGTCGTAGGACGCCGTGGTCGGCGACGACGACCGGGTCTTGGTCGGCTTCGGGGTGGCCGTCGACGTCGTGGTCGGCTTCGGGGTGGCCACCGGGGGCGCGATGCCCTTCTGGATGAAGGCGTGGATGGCGTCGTAGTCGGGCCTGAACGAGTTGAACCCGGGCACCTGCGTCAGCGCGAGGCTGTTGATCTTGCCGCTCTTCTGGACGCGTTCGATGAGGTCGACGAAGGCGGGCAGGTTCTGCGCCGGGATGTCGGTGTAGATGTTGTCGCGGGCGATCCTGGCGATCTCGGGGTACTTCGAGACCATCGAGGCCGGGTCGACCTGCTTGACGACCGCCTGGACGACGCAGCGCTGGCGGGCCTGACGGAAGTTGTCGCTGTCGGCGGCGCGGGTGCGGGCGTACCAGAGGGCGAGGTTGCCGGTCAGGTGCTGCCGGCCGGGCTCGAAGTAGCCGGTCTCGCCGACGACGCCGCCGTTGCCGTCGCTGTGACCGCCGATCGGCAGCTTGGTGCCGTAGCCACTCAGCTTGACGTTGATGGTGACGCCGCCCATCGCGTCGATGAGCTGCGAGAAGCCCTTGAGGTCGACGACCACGGTGTGGTCGATCTTGAGCCCGAGCACCTCGGAGATGACGTTGCGGGTCTCGTCACGACCGGGGGCGGCGCCGCTGTAGGAGCCGGGGTGGTCCTGGCGGTACTGGTCGACCTCGGTCCACACGGCGTTGAGCATGCACTGGTCGTTGGGGTCCTTCTGCTCGCGGAAGCAGACCGGCCGGCCGTAGACGCCGCTCGGGTAGAGCCGGCGCAGCGGGCTCGTCTGGGGCAGCGGCACGCGCTGCAGGTTGCGGGGCAGCGAGATGAGCGCGGTGCGACCGGTCTTGGTGTCGATGCTCGCGACGATCATCGAGTCGGTGCGGGTGCCCGTGCGGCCCACGCCGGCGTCGGAGCCGAGGAGCAGGATGTTGACGCGCGCCTGGTCGGCCCACGGGTCGTCACCCTCGGCGACCTTCGCGCCGACGCCCGGCTTGACCGGCGTGCTGCCGAAGACCTGCGCCACGGTGGTCTGGGTGATGCTGGCGTACTCGGCGAACTTGAACGAGGACGCGGCGACGAGGAAGACCATGAGGGTCGTGAAGGCCGCGAGGGTGCGGGTGCGGGCGCGGTCGAGGCGGGTCGGGCGCGACTGTACGGCGGTCAGGATGATCGACCCGCACCAGAGGATGCCGCCGACGACGAAGGCGACGGCCAGGGCCTGCAGGACGTTGGGGCGCGCGACCACCGAGAGCGCGGCGTTCGTCACGCCCGTGCGCAGGACGTAGTAGCCGCCCACGCCGAGGCTGACGAGGGCGAGGACCAGGATCAGCCAGCCCGCGCGGCGGCTGCGGGTCTGGGTGAGACCGGCCCCCGGGACGACGGTGCCCAGAGCGGTGAGGCCGAGGGCGCGGCGGAAGCCCGACGACAGCTCGCGTCGGATGGCCTCTCGGCTCGCGGGCGCGACGGGACCTCGCGCGTTCGGGTAGGTCATGGAGTCCTCTCTGGATCGGCGCGGGCGCACGAGCCGACAGCACATTGTGCCCTGCGAACCTGATAGATGCCGCATCGGATCGTGTGTCGCACGTCAAGGTGACTCACCCCGGTTTGGGCCGTGCCCGCAGGTGCCGGTAGCCTGTGCTCGCCCGTGCATCCGACGCCGTCCCGGTGGCCGGTCACAGGCACGGAGGCGTCGCATAGTGGCCTAGTGCGCCCGCCTGCTAAGCGGGTTGAGGATAAAACCTCTCGCGGGTTCAAATCCCGCCGCCTCCGCTCCAGAACGACCGAAGGACCCCGACATGCTTTTCGTCGGGGTCCTTCGGTCGTTCTGGAACTGAACACGTGGGATTTGGGAGCGACGGCTCCCGCCGCCGATCGCGCGTACGCGCCCAGCGGGCCGACCGGCATACGGCGGCACCCACTGGCCTCTCGACCGTGGCGAGGCGGCCAGTCGTGGCCTCTCGACGGTCGGGGGGTCAGTGCTGGGGGGAGCGCGAAGATGTCTCGACGCCGTTCTCGCGTCGCCGGCGACGACGCTGCGTCACCGGAAGCAGCACCCACAGACCTGCGGCGAGCAGCGCGATCGCACCCCCGATCCAAAACGCCGTCGTGTGCGAGAGCAGCACGTCGAGCACGAGCACGACGCCGCCGATGATGCCGACGACGAGGAAGAACAGACCGGTGCCGATGAGGGTGTCGGTGTGGCGCACCACGAAGTCCTTGAGCCCTTCGCGGAACAGCATGCGGTGCATCGCGACCGGGGTCATGAACACGAGCGTGCTGATGGCGACCGACAGCAGCGTGATGACGTAGATCGTGCGCTGGACCTGACTCAGCGTCGTGAAGCGCTGCTGGAAGGGGATGGTGAGCAGGAACGCGAAGAGGATCTGCACCCCTGCCTGGGCGATGCGCAGCTCCTGGAGCTGCTCGCCGAAGTTGCGGTCGAGGCGCTGGGCTTCGCTCTCGTCGCGGGTGTAGGGCTGTGGGTCGCTCATGTGCACCATGTACCCGGCATGACGGAGGGCCCGGCACCTGTCGGTGCCGGGCCCTGCATCACGTCGTCCGCCGCCCGCCGGCCAGCACGCGGTGGACCGGTGTCTCAGTGCTCGCTGACGCGGGCCTTGAGACCGTCGAGCTCGGCCCACAGCTCGGTGGGGAGCTGGTCACCGAACTTGGCGAACCACTCCTCGATGAGGGGCAGCTCCTTCTCCCAGTCGGCCGCGTTGACGGCGATGGCCTTCGCGACCTGCTCGGGTGTCACGTCGAGCCCGTCGACGTCGAGCGAGCCCTCGGTCGGCACGAACCCGATCGGGGTCTCGACGGCGTCGGCGTCACCGTCGAGGCGCTCGATCACCCACTTCAGGACGCGGCTGTTCTCGCCGAAGCCGGGCCAGAGGAACGAGCCGTCCTCGTCGTCGCGACGGAACCAGTTGACGCCGAAGATGCGGGGCAGCTTCGCGGCATCCGCGCTCTTG
>JABFXB010000347.1 GCA_013361975.1 Dermatophilaceae bacterium | reverse complement strand
GCGGCAACGGCGGCCGGCGACAGGCAGCGCATGCCCGACAGCGGCTGGTTCGGCGACCAGCCGGTCAGCTCCTCGATGCCGCGGCGGGCGAGCCCCACGACGAGCCCGTGGCCGCCGGCGCTGCCGCGCTGCGCGGGCAGGTTCGCGATCGTGAGGTCGGCAGCCCCGCTCGCGACCGGGGTGACGAGGGCTCCGACGGCGCTCGCGGAAGCCTCGAGGTCGGCGTCGACGAAGAGCACCGCCGTGTCGGCGTCGAGCCGCCCGACCCGTCGCAGCCCGTTGACGCGGCCCAGGCCGCTCATCATGGCGTCTGCCTTGCCGTGGTTGCGAGGGTGCCGCACCACCTCGGCACCCTCGCGGGCGGCGATCGCCGCGGTGCCGTCGCTCGACCCGTCGTCGACGACGACGACCGTGGCGACGCCGGGGATGGTGCGCACGCCGCGGATCGTCTCGGCGATGCGGGCCGACTCGTCCTTGGCCGGGATGACGACGGCGACGGAGAACGGCACGGTCGTCATCGAAGTCCGCGCCTCAGCGAAGGGTGACCTGGCGGTTGGTGAGGCCGGCCCGGGCGCCGCGCTCGGCGGCGGTCAGGGCCCCGGTCGAGGCGGCCGCGGCGTCGATGCGCTTCTTCATCTCGGCGACCGGCTCCTCGAAGTCGCCGGCCTCGGAGCCGGGGTCGACCTCCCAGACGGGGATGAGCAGACCGCTCGAGCGGAAGCAGCCGAGGAGGCGGCCGTCCTCACCGAGGTGGCTCTCGCCGGCAGCATGGAGGCGGGCCAGGGCGCTGGTCGCGGTGTCCTCGTCGAACGGCAGCACCCACCGGACGTACGTGCGGTCGCCGATGCGGCACCAGAACGCCGAGGGGGCCGCCTCGAGCTTGACGGTCGGGATGGCCGACTCGTTGGCGCGCTCGAGCGACTCCTTGCCCTCGGCGTCGAGGTCGGCGTCGGCGACCCAGAAGTCGAAGCCCTCGTGCAGCTGCATCTCGAAGGGCGCGTCGAGGTCGAGGAGGTCCTGCAGGCGCGGCGTGTCGGCCATCGACACGGGCAGCGTCGTCACGGGCGAGCCTGCGTCGGCGGCGGTCGCGAGCCCGATCGCGGAGGCGATGTCGCGGCTCGTGTCACCGCTTGCGTTTCCGGACTGGATGCCGACGAGCACCTCGCCGTTCTCGCGGTGCAGGCCGGGCCAGGCCAGGGGCAGCACCGTCGCGATCGTCACCTCGTCGGGTGCGCCCTCGGGCGCCTTGCCGTCGGCGAAGCGCACCGTTGCGGTCGCCGCCGGGACGATCTCGCGCATCGCGACCCAGTCGGTCTCGTTGGGCAGCCCCTCGAAGGGACGGGCCACGAACGGTGCCGGCTGCGGACGTGCGGAACGGTCGGTGCGCTCACCGCGCGGTCGACGTGATGCCTTACCCATGCGCGCCACCCTAGTGGCCGCCGACTGGTCAGCCGAACGCGGAGGCGAGTGGCGCGAGCGCGAGCACGTCGTCCGCGGTCGTCAGCCCCACGGGTGCCACGAAGGCCGTGGTGACTCCCCGTTCGGCGAGGCCCGCCAGACGCTCGGCGTGTTCCGCCGCGATGCCGGCGTGGTGCCGGGCCGCGAAGGCGGGGGCGGCCGTGCGCCCCCGGTGCCGCTCGACGCGCGCCCACACGTCGTCGCGGTCTGAGCCGACGAGCGGCAGGTCGAGCACCGTGGCGTGCACCTCGGAGACCTCGCGGCCCTCTGCGCGCACCAGCTCGAGGTAGCGCTCGACCTTGGCCAGGCCGACCTCGTCCGACGGCACGTTGCACCCGTCGCCGAGGCGGGCCGCGATGCGCAGCGACCGCCCGCCGCCACCACCGACGATCACTGGGATCGGACCGACGGGCCGGGGGTAGGAGGTCGTCTCGGGCAGCGAGACCCGCTGTCCGGCATACGGCTTGGTGCCCGGCGCCCAGAGCGCCTTCATCAGCTCGACGCCCCGCTCCAACGCGTCGAGCCGCTCTCTCGCAGATGGGAACCCGAGGCCGTATGCCGTGTGCTCACGTTCCCACCAGCCCGCGCCGAGGCCGACGAAGGCACGTCCGCCCGACAGCGCCGACAGCGTCGCGGCCGCCTTCGCGGTGATGCCCGGCTCGCGGAAGGTCACCGGCGTGACGAGGGTGCCGAGCTGCAGCCTGGTCGTGGAGGCGGCGAGCGCCCCGAGGGTGACCCACGGCTCGGGGATCGGGTCCCATGCCCGCCCCACCTGCGGGATCTGGATGAGGTGGTCCATCAGGGCGATGCCCGAGAGGCCGGCGGCCTCGGCCGCGCCGCCGACGTCGCGCAGCCAGGCGAGCAGGTCGCCCTCCGCCGGGAACCGCGAGAGCTGCAGCACCACGCCCCGCAGCCCGGTCCCTCGTCGATCGAGAGAGCCCTCCGTCGAGACCTCGTCCCGCACGACCTCGCCGCGCCCCGGCGCGGTCTCCTCGTGGGCCACACGAATGACGCGCCACCCCTCGTCCGCCAGCTGGGTCGTGGCTGCGGCCACCGCGGCGAGCTGGCTCGTGAGGACGCGCGCCGGCACCCGGCGGTCACGCGCGGCGTTGCGCGAACGGCATACGGCGGCGGGGGTGTCGAGCACGACGGCCACTGCCGGCAGCCCCGCTGCGCGAGCCGCTTCCAACCAGCGACGGCGCCGGGGCACGTCGGTGCCGAGCGTGTCGACGACGGTCGTCAGGCGCCGTCCGAGTCGGGCGGCGACGACCTGCTCGAGCAGGGTGAAGGCATCGGCCGAGGCCTCGAGGTCGTGCTCGCCGCTGCCGACGACGCCGCGGAGGGCGTCGGACGAGACGATCTCGGCAGCCCGGTAGCGAGCGGCCGCCCACGTCGACTTGCCCGAGCCGGACGCGCCGATGAGGACGACCAGCGCCGGGTCGGGCAGCGTCACCTGCGGCGGGGGTGGGTGTGCGTCGGTCAGTGCGACCGACGGCGGGAGGGGCCGCCGAGCGAGGCCCAGACGGTGCGGCCGTGCGGCTCCTCGATGACGCCCCACTCGTGGGCGAGCGAGCGCACGATGCGCAAGCCGCGGCCGCCCGGCGCCCAGGTGGTCGGCGGGGACGGGCGGGGGGCGGTGGGGCCGCCACCGTCGGACACCTCGACCTCGACGACGTTGTTCTTGACCTTCCAGTGGATGCGGATCGCGCCGTCGGCCAGCGGCTTGGCGTGGCGGATGGCGTTGGCGACGAGCTCGCTGACGACGATCTCGGCCTCGTCGATGACCTGCGAGGGCAGCTCGCGGGCCAGGAGGTCCTCGACGAGCTCCTTGCGGATGCGCGGCGCCGCGGACGGCGCCCACTGGATGCGCACCGTGCGCTTCTCGCCCAGCGGCGTGGCCGGAAGGTTGGTCATCGTGGCTCTCCTCGAGATCGCTTCGGCTCGTCGGGCGTCCACACCGGCACGTGCTGCGGTGTGGGCGCGAAGGCCGTTCCCCTGTGCGCTCGCCACGGTCAGGACCTCCTCAGGCAATTCGCATGTCCCCGTCGTCGCACGCTAACCAAACCTGCGCCGTAGCTCAACGAACCTGTGACTTTTTCCGTCCGGCGCCCTCCGATCAGGTCGTATGTCGAGATCTACAACGAGGACTAGATCGTGCGATACCTACCCATCGCCACGAGCGCCGCAGATGTCACCGCCCTTCTGCTCTTGCCTTGAGAACAGTCGCGATATATCGTCAACCTATCGCGACTGTTCGTGAGTCGCGTCGGAAGACAAGGAGAACCACCATGCACGGACACCGACACACCAGACGAGAGTCCGGGTTCGACGGCGGCTGGGGCGGCGGCTGGGGCGGCCACGGACCCGGGTTCGGTCCGGGTCGCGGCCCCTGGGGCGGCTCCGGCGGTTCCGGCCCCGGTGGGCGCGGCCGCCCCGGCCC
>JABFXB010000009.1 GCA_013361975.1 Dermatophilaceae bacterium | reverse complement strand
GGGCTGCCCTTGACGTGCTCGATCTTGACCATCGTGCCGACGGTGGTGTGGTCGGCGTCGATGTTCTGCTTGCAGACCTGGAAGGCGGCGTTCTCGCACCACGTGATGAGGCGAGGGGTGGCGAGGACGTCGAGGTCACCGCTGCCGACCTGGGCTGCCGTGTCGTCGGCCGAGACGGTGTGCTGGAACTTGCGCATGGGCATTGGACGAGTCTGGCAGAGAACGACTCGTCTGCCGATTCGTCTCGACAGGTGGTGAGCGGCGCCGCGTGTCCGGGCGGCGGGTGCGGCCCCCGGCTGGGAGCGTGTCCTCGTGACCACCCACCTCTGGGTCCTCAGCGTGGCGCTCGCCGTGACGGCGGCCGTCAACTGGCGGTCCGTGCTGCGGGGCGAGGAGATCGTCGAGCGCATCACCAAACCGCTCGTCGTCGTGCTGCTCATGGGGGTCGCCTGGTCGCTCTCCTTGGAGGGCAGGGTGCCGGGAGCGCCGGACCTGCTGCCCGTGCTGGTGGCCCTCGGCCTCTGCCTCGTCGGCGACGTGGCGTTGCTCGACTCGACCGAGACCCGGTTCCTCGTGGGGCTGGCGGCCTTCCTGCTCGCCCACGTGGCCTACATCTGGGCGATCCTCGACATGGCGCCCGCCGAGGGCTTCCCGTGGCTGCTGCTGGTCGCAGTCCCGGCCGTGGTCCTGCTGCACGCCGAGGTGGGGCGTGACATCGTTCGCCACTCCGGCGGCCAGAAGGTGCCGGTGCTCGTCTACCAGCTCGTCCTCAGTGCGCTGCTGCTCGTGGCAGCCTTCCGAGGGGACTGGCTGCTGTTCGTCGGGTGCGCCGTGTTCGTCGCGTCCGACGCCGTGCTCGGGCACGACCGCTTCGTGCAGGCGCGCCGCTGGGCGCCGCTGACGGTGATCATCACCTACCACCTCGCCCAGGCCCTCATCGTCGTCGCGCTGCTGCGCTAACCTTGGGCGCATGGCTGGCCTGCTGCTCCTTCCGCAGCCGCGTTGACGAAGGTCGGGACTCCCGACATCAACGCGGCTTCCCCTCCTGTGCGAGGGGTTTTCTTTTGCCCGACGAGCAGCGACGAGAGAGACGACATGAGCGAGCAGACGAACGAGACTCCCCACCGCTACACGGCCGCGATGGCGCAGCAGATCGAGACGGCGTGGCAGGACCGCTGGGAGGAGGAGGGCACGTTCAACGCCCCCAACCCGGCGGGCCCGTGGGCCGAGCCGGAGAAGGTCGCCGAGCGCGGCCAGAAGCTCATCGTCCTCGACATGTTCCCCTACCCGAGCGGCGTCGGCCTGCACGTCGGCCACCCGCTCGGCTACATCGCGACGGACGTCTACAGCCGCTTCCACCGGATGCTCGGCAAGAACGTCCTGCACGCCCTCGGCTACGACGCGTTCGGCCTGCCGGCCGAGCAGTACGCCGTGCAGACCGGGCAGCACCCTCGGAAGACCACCGAGGAGAACATGACGAACATGAAGCGCCAGCTGCGCCGCCTGGGCCTGGGCTTCGACAACCGCCGCACCTTCGCGACGATCGACGACGAGTACTACCGCTGGACGCAGTGGATCTTCCTGCAGATCTGGGACGCGTGGTACGACGCCGACGCGGTGCGTGAGGACGGCGGCAGGGGCAAGGCGCGACCGATCCGCGAGCTCGTCGCGCAGTTCGAGGCCGGCCACCGCGCGGTGCTCGACGCCGAGGGACGCTCGTGGGCCGAGCTGTCGGCCACCGAGCAGGCGAAGGTGCTCGACGCCCACCGCCTCGCCTACACCTCCGAGGCCCCGGTCAACTGGTGCCCCGGCCTCGGCACCGTGCTCTCCAACGAGGAGGTCACCAACGAGGGCCGCTCCGAGCGCGGCAACTTCCCGGTCTTCCGCCGCAACCTCAGCCAGTGGATGATGCGCATCACGGCGTACGCCGACCGCCTGGCCGACGACCTCGACGGCGTGGACTGGCCCGAGAAGGTCAAGCTCATGCAGCGCAACTGGATCGGGCGGTCCAAGGGTGCGCGCGTCACCTTCCCCGTCGTCACCGCCACGGGCGAGGAGGCCGGCCTCGACGTCTTCACGACGCGACCCGACACCATCTTCGGCGCGACCTTCATGGTCATCGCGCCCGAGCACCCGCTCGTGGATGCCCTTGTGCCACAGGGCGACTGGCCCGAGGGTGCCAAGGACGTCTGGAAGGGGGCGGACGCCGACGCGAGCGCGACCCCGAAGGAGGCCGTGACGGCATACCAGCTGGCTGCCTCGCGCAAGGGCGACGTCGAGCGCCAGACCGAGGGCAAGGACAAGACCGGCGTCTTCACGGGCTCGTGGGCCACGAATCCCGTTACCGGAGAGCGCATCCCGGTGTTCGTCGCCGACTACGTGCTGATGGGCTACGGCACCGGCGCCATCATGGCCGTGCCCGGCCAGGACACCCGGGACTGGGAGTACGCCGAGAAGTTCGACCTGCCGATCGTGCGGACGGTGCAGCCCGACGAGGGCCACCCCGACGACCAGCCGTTCCTCGGCGACGGCGTCGCGATCAACTCGAGCAACGACCTCGTCTCGCTCGACGGCCTGCGGGTCGACGACGCGAAGAAGCGGATCATCGACCACCTCGAGGACACCGGCCGCGGTGCGGGCACGATCAGCTACCGCATCCGCGACTGGCTCTTCAGTCGCCAGCGCTACTGGGGCGAGCCGTTCCCCATCATGTTCGACGAGGACGGCGTCGCGTACGCCGTGCCCGAGGACGAGCTGCCGCTCACCCTGCCCGACGTGCCCGACTACAGCCCCAAGACGTTCGAGCCCGACGACGCGCAGAGCAGCCCCGAGCCGCCGCTGTCGCGCGTGCCCGAGTGGGTCGAGGTCGAGAAGGACCTCGGCGACGGCCGCGGCCTGCGGAAGTTCCGCCGCGAGACGAACACGATGCCCAACTGGGCGGGCTCGTGCTGGTACTACCTGCGCTACCTCGACCCCGCGAACCACGAGGCGTTCGTCGACCCGGCCAACGAGGCGTACTGGCTGGCACGCCACGACGAGGCCGTCGACGGCGCGCCCGCCGGCACGCGCGACCCGGGCGGCGTCGACCTCTATGTCGGCGGTGTCGAGCACGCCGTGCTGCACCTGCTCTACGCCCGCTTCTGGCACAAGGTGCTCTTCGACCTCGGCCACGTGCGCAGCGAGGAACCGTTCCGCAAGTACTTCTCGCAGGGCTACATCCAGGCGTACGCCTACACCGACAGCCGTGGGCAGTACGTCCCGGCCGCCGAGGTCGAGGAGACGCCGGGCGGCCACGGCGAGGAGCCGACGTTCACGTGGGAGGGGCAGCAGGTCTTCCGCGAGTACGGCAAGATCGGCAAGTCGCTCAAGAACTCCGTGAGCCCCGACGAGATGTACGACGCGTACGGCGCCGACACCTTCCGCGTCTACGAGATGTCGATGGGGCCGCTCGAGCTGAGCAAGCCGTGGGAGATCCGCGCCGTCGTGGGCTCGCAGCGCTTCCTGCAGCGCCTGTGGCGCAACGTCGTCGACGAGGCCACCGGCGAGGTGCGCGTCGCCGACGTCGAGGCCGACCAGGCGCTGACGACCCAGCTGCACCAGACCATCGCCGGCGTGCGCGAGGACTTCGAGGGCCTGCGGTTCAACACCGCCATCGCCAAGCTGATCGAGCTCAACAACGCCGTGACGAAGCTCGACGTGCCTCCGCGCGAGGTCGTCGAGGCGATGGTGCTCATGCTCGCGCCGGTCGCCCCGCACATCGCCGAGGAGATGTGGCAGCGGCTCGGCCACGAGGGCGGGGTGGCGTATGCCGCGTTCCCCGTGAGCGACCCCGCGAAGATCGTGCAGGAGCAGGTCACCTGCGTCATCCAGATCAAGGGCAAGGTGCGCGACCGCGTCGAGGTGAGCCCCGA
>JABFXB010000285.1 GCA_013361975.1 Dermatophilaceae bacterium | reverse complement strand
GTAGCTGCCGAGCTCTCCGGCGAACGACGGGCCCGTGCTCGCCGGCTGCTGCCCCGGTGGCTGGCCGGCGGCGGCGTCCTCGCTCGCCGCGAGGTCGTCGAGTCGCCGTGGGTCCAGGCCGCCGGAACCGGGTGGCCGCTGCGCGGCTCCGAGATCGGCAGGGCCGGCCCGTCGGGTGCCTGCCGCCGCGGAGCCAGCCGGGTAGGCGCGGAGGTCGGTGGACGTCGTGGACGTCGGGGTGGCGCCGAAGGCCCACACACCCAACGCGGCGAGGCACAGCGCGAGTCCGATCACGGTCGCGAGCACGGCCGAGCGGCGCCTGGTCCCCTCACGAGGCTGCATGACCTCACCCCCAGCAACGGCCCGTCTCAGGCCTGGAGCACGTGCTCCTGACGATAGCCAGTCGTGAGGTCGGTGAGGGACAGTTCGATGATCCCGGCGGAGTCGACGCTGTAGCGCTCCTCGAGCAGCGGGCCCGACTCCAGTCGCACGATGGGCAGCTCACGCAGCAGCGCCGACCGGTCCGCCTCGTCGCCCTCGGTCTCGCGGACCGTCTGCTGCAGCTCAGGGTCGAACGGGAAGACGATCTGCGCCACCGGCGCGAGGTCGCCGCGTGGCTCGCCCTGGTCGTCGACCGAGGAGTACTCGACGAAGCGGAACCAGCCGATGTTGTGGGCGGCCCGGTAGCGGCGGGTCACCACGACCGGCCCGCCGGACCCCGAGTCGTCCAGCGCGTCGGCCGTTCGCAGCGACCGGTCCAGCACGGGGTCGAAGGAGACGGCGGCGCCGCCCTCGCGCTCGCGGAAGACGCCGAAGCCACGCGAGAGCCGGTCACGCAGGGAGAACCCGCCGTCGGGGTCGGCCGCGATCGCGAGGCCCACCGCGGTGGAGGCACTCGGCATGGGGGAGCGGTGCACGCGGCGACCGAAGCGTGACCGGAGCTGGCGGGGCACCAGCGGCAGGCCGCTCGCACCGCCGACGATGTAGATGCCGGCCACGCCCTGGAGCTCGTCGGCGGGGCTCTCGGACGACTGCAGGGACTGCACGAGCGGTTCCATGGCGTCGGTGGTCTCGGCGACGAGCGGCGTCACGGCTGCGTAGTAGTCGTCGACCGGGATGGTGACGGTCGTGGTGTCCGGGCCGTCGCCGTCGGGCACCTCGACCGCGATGCGGCGGGACTGCGGCCCGATGCGTTCCTTCGCCTCGCGGCACTCCTCGAGCAGCGCGGCCCACGACGTGTCGGACAGGTCCGAGCGCGAGCGGCCGTCGACGCCCAGGGCGGTCGCGGCGAGGGCCTCGTCGAAGTCGTCGCCGCCGAGCCGGTTGACCCCGAACGAGTCGAGCACCTCGTGGTGGGTGCCCGACAGGCGCAGGAGCGACGCGTCGAAGGTGCCGCCCCCCAGGTCGTAGACGATGACGAGGTCGCGGCGCGACGTGATCGAACGGGCCTGCCGGTGGGCGAACTCGAAGCTGGCCGCGGACGGCTCGTTGACGAGACCGGCGACGTCGAACCCGGCGCGTCGGCAGGCCTCCAGGGTGAGGAAGCGCTGGGCGCTGCCCGCCTGCGCCGGGACGCCGAGGACCGTGCGCGGCGACGCCTTGCGGTCGAGCCGCTCGTCGATGCTCGACGCGGTGCGGAGGGCGTGCAGCACGGCTGCGAAGAGCCCGGTGAGCACCTCGACGAGGGGGATCTCGCGCTCCCCGACCCGCATGAGCGTGTCGGGGGTGACCCGCGGCTCGGCGAGCAGGCGCTTGAACGACCGGGCGGAGGGCATACCTCGTCGGGCGGCCTCGAGCGCTGCGAAACCGTAGACCAGGGTGCCGTCGTCGTCCGCGACGACGGAGGGGAAGTGGTCGCGCGCGTCACCCTCCTCGTCGAGGAAGGTGACCACCGGGTAGTTGCCCCGATCGCCGTGGGCGACGACCGTGTGCGTGGTGCCGAAGTCCAGGCCGAGATCCATGACCCCAAGGCTAGGCCGCTCGCCGAGAGGCCGAAGAGGTGGACCGCAGGGCGAGCCGGGATACAGGATCACCGTGGGCGACGTCTGCATGCTCGACGGTCGGACGGGACGACGCCCAGCCCGACCGACCACTCACCACAGCACCCGACACAGGAGGAGCCGCGATGTCGCGCACCAGGGTCCACAACTTCTCGATCTCGCTCGACGGTTTCGCGACCGGTGAGGGGCTCTCGGCCGAGGCCCCCTTCGGCCACGCCGGCCACCGGCTTCACGAGTGGATGACGGCAACGCGGTTCTGGCACACCCT
The DNA here is from genome assembly GCA_013361975.1 of Dermatophilaceae bacterium. Classification (GTDB taxonomy): domain Bacteria; phylum Actinomycetota; class Actinomycetes; order Actinomycetales; family Dermatophilaceae; genus Terrabacter. The sequence goes on along the minus strand of JABFXB010000285.1, from coordinate 1,654 downwards.
CGGGGTCGTCGAGCACGGCGAGGGCGTGTTCGGCAGCACCGGCGCCGACAACGCCTTCGCGGAGCGGCACGAGCACGGCATCGGCGCGGAGATCATGGGTGCCGGCAAGTTCGGCCCGCCCGGCTGGCAGGACGACCCGGAGTGGCGCGGGTGGTGGGGCGACAACCCGCCCTTCCACACCCCGACCTTCGTGCTGACCCACCGGCCGCGCGGACCGCTGGAGATGGATGGTGGCACGACCTTCCACTTCCTCGACGCGTCACCGGCGGAGGCGCTCGACGCGGCGCGCGAGGCGGCCCGCGGCCAGGACGTGCGCCTCGGGGGCGGGCCGACCACCGTGCGCGACTTCCTCGAGGCGGGGCTCGTCGACCACCTCCACGTCGTCCAGGTCCCGATCCTGCTCGGGCGCGGCGTGCGCCTGTGGGACGGACTGGAGGCACTGGAGCACGGGTATGCCGTCGAGGCGGTGTCGACGCCGAGCGGGGTCACCCACCTCACCTTCACGCGATGAGCGCTCAGCGGGGCGGCAGGTGCCGTACGCGCCCCGCGGGGCCGGGTCAGAGCGGGCTGAGCGGGCCCGGTGGCTCGAGCGCGTGCGCCATCGGGGGCAGCTTCGTCCAGTCCGGCGGCATGAGGAACCGGTCGCGCGGCTGGTGCTCGTAGTAGCCCGCCACCTGCGGCAGCGGGGTCTGGCGGACCTGCCAGGTGCGACCCTGGTCGGAGCTGACGACGAGCTGGTCCTGGCGCTCGGTGACCTGCTGGTAGTAGGCGACCTCGCAACCGGGGCCGCCCTCGGCCATCGTGGTGGAGTAGGGGTCGGCGGGCAGATCGGCGGTGGCGAAGGAGCCGTCGCGCTGCTGGATGACCAGCCGCGTTCTCGTGCCGACGCCCGAGAGGCCCCAGAGTCCGCAGCCCTGGGCGGTCGGGGTCGCCCAACGGGTGTCGGGCAGGTCGGGGATCGCGAGCCGCTCGAGGGTGCGGGCGCCGACGTTGAGCGAGCACAGGCCGAGCTGGTCGGCGCACTCGATGCTCGACACCCCGAAGTTGTGGGTGATGGGGTTGTTCAGCTCGGTGAGCGGGACCGGCCGGCTCATCGTCGCCGAGAGCAGGTACGGTCCCGGGTTCTCGTGCGCCCAGTACCAGAGCCCGTCGCCGACCTCGCGCAGCAGCCCGTCCCCTTCCCGCGACGGCTGGGAGAGGGCGTCGGTGACCGCTCCGAGGGTGACGAGCCGGTGGCCCGACCCGTCCACGACGGCGATGGCCTCCTGGCCCAGGCAGTCGTTGTCGTGCGTCGGCGTTGGGCAGCGCTTCCACACGGTGAGCAGGGTTCGCGGGTCGGTGCGGGACTGGAGCTGCTTGACGATGGACGCGGCCGGGTGCCCGATGATGTCGTCAGCCGTCCAGCTCGGGACGAGCAGCTGGGGAGTCGGCTTCGGAGCCGGCTCCGAGGGTATCTGCGGCCGACGCAGCTGGGTCACCCCGGCGACGGCGAGAGTCAGGGCTAGCACGGCCGCGACGGCGGTGGCCACCGCGACGGCGGCGCGGCGGCGTCGGGCACGGCGTTGCGCGGTGATCATCACGTCGAAGGGCAGCTGGTCGATCGACCGCTCGGTGTCGCGGGCGAAGCTGCGAAGGTCAGACATGGTCGGCCTCC
>JABFXB010000313.1 GCA_013361975.1 Dermatophilaceae bacterium | reverse complement strand
CAGGTGCGCACGGTCGACCGCTCCGAGCGCATCCGCACCTACAACTTCCCCGAGAACCGCATCTCCGACCACCGCACGGGCTACAAGTCCTACAACCTCGACGCGGTGCTCGACGGCGACCTCGACCCGGTGGTCCAGTCCGCGCTCGACGCCGACGAGGCGGCCAAGCTCGCGGCGCTCGCCGACGGTGGGGGATCGCCGGCGTGACCGACCTGCGCGACGGCATACGCGAGGCGGCCGGTCGGCTGCGGGCCGCCGGCGTGGCGTCGGCCGACGTCGACGCGGTCGAGCTGGCTGCCCACGCCCTCGGCACCGAGACGTCCGAGGTCCGTCGCCTCATGGTGCTCGGTGGCCGCACGCTGCCGTCGACGTATGCCGGCCTCGTCGACGAGCGCGCGCGCCGGGTGCCGCTCCAGCACCTCACGGGCCGCGCGCACTTCCGTCGCCTCACGATCGCCGTCGGGCCGGGCGTCTTCGTGCCCCGCCCCGAGACCGAGGTGCTCGTCGACCTGGCGCTGGCCGAGCTCGCACAGCCACCGGCGGCAACCGGTGCCGCGCGCGTCGTGGACCTCTGCTCCGGCTCGGGGGCGATCGCCCTCGCGGTGAAGGACGAGTGCCCCGGCGCGGAGGTGCGCGGGCTCGAGCTGTCACCCGACGCGTACGCGTGGGCGGTGTCGAACCGCGACCGGCTCGGGCTCGACGTCGCTCTCGCCAACGGTGACGCCACCGCCGCGTGCTTCCCCGACTGGACCGGCACGGTCGACGTGGTCACCGTCAACCCGCCCTACATCCCCGTCGGTGCCGTTCCGGTCGACCCCGAGGTGCGCGACCACGACCCCGAGGTGGCGCTCTACGGCGGCAGCGAGGACGGGCTCGCCATCCCGCTCGCGGTCGCCCGCGTCGCCGCCGGGCTGCTCCGCTCCGGTGGTCTCGTGCTCGTCGAGCACGCCGACTCGCAGGGCGAGAGCCTGCCTCGCCGGCTGGCGTCGACGGGCCAGTGGGTCGACATCCTCGACCACCCGGACCTCTCGGGCCGCCCGCGGGTCACGACCGCTCGCCGAGCCGGCTGAGACGTACGGCGGGCCGGGCCGCTCGGGACCGAGCGTCCCAAGTAGGCTCGCCAGCGTGAGCGAGCGCTACGACTGCACCGACCCAGAGCAGCGCGCCGAGGGCATCCCGGCTGCAGGGGCCGCCGTCCGGCGCGGTGAGATCGTCGTCCTGCCGACCGACACCGTCTACGGCATCGGGTGCGACGCCTTCGACGCCAACGCCGTCGCGTCGGTGCTCGCCGCCAAGGGCCGGGGCCGCGACATGCCGCCGCCCGTGCTCATCCCGACGGCGCGCACCGCCCAGGGGCTCGCGACCCAGGTGCCCGACTACGCCCAGCGCCTCATGGAGCGATTCTGGCCCGGGCCGCTCACACTCGTGCTCAAGGCGCAGACCTCACTGCACTGGGACCTCGGCGAGACGAACGGCACGGTCGCGCTGCGGGTGCCGGACAACGAGCTCGCCCTCGAGCTGCTGGGCGACATCGGCCCCATGGCGGTCACGAGCGCCAACACGACCGGCGACCCCGCCGCACGCACCGTCGACGAGGCGGTGGCCATGCTCGGCGAGTCCGTCGAGGTCTACCTCGACGGGGGACCGGCGGGCGAGGGCCAGCCCTCGACCATCGTCGACTGCACGGGCCGGACGCCGGTGACGCTGCGGCTCGGTGCCCTCTCCCAGGCCGACATCGACGCCGCGCTGGAGCCGGAGGAGCCCGAGCAGGCCGACGCAGCGGCAGACGCCGGAGACGCTGCCGCCGATCGCGACGGCGAGCCCCCGCTCGACTACGAGCCCGAGACCAACCCGTACGGCTCGGGAGCCGCCCCCGAGGCGCCGTCCGACGAGCCCACCGGCTTCTCGTCGGCGGTCGTCGTCGAAGGCGAGCTGCCGCCGCAGGAGAGCCCCTCGGGCGAGCGACCCCCGACGGCATAGAGTTGGCTAGCGCTCGCGCCCCACTCCCGACCCACCCGGAGACCCCCATGGCTGACGACACGTTCTACGGCTCCGACTTCGGCGCCCTGCAGTCCTTCGACCCCGACATCGCGGGGGTGCTCCTGTCCGAGCTCGACCGCATCCGCGGTGGGCTGCAGCTCATCGCCAGCGAGAACATCAGCTCGCCCGCCGTGCTGACGGCACTCGGGTCGACCCTGTCGAACAAGTACGCCGAGGGCTACCCCGGGCGCCGCTACTACGGCGGCTGCTCCGAGGTCGACAAGGCCGAGCAGATCGCGATCGACCGCGCCAAGGAGCTCTTCGGCGCCGACCACGCGAACGTCCAGCCGCACTCCGGTGCGAGCGCCAACCAGGCGGTCTACGGCGCCTTCATGGCTCCGGGCGACACCATCCTCGCGATGGCGCTGCCGATGGGCGGCCACCTCACGCACGGCACCAAGGTGTCCTTCTCCGGCAAGTGGTTCAACGCCGTCCACTACGGCGTCGACAAGCAGAGCGAGGACATCGACTACGACCAGGTCGAGGCGCTCGCCAAGGAGCACCGGCCCAAGGTGATCTGCGCCGGCGGCTCCGCGATCCCGCGCCTCATCGACTTCGAGCGCTTCCGCGCGATCGCCGACGAGGTCGGAGCGATCCTCTGGGTCGACGCAGCCCACTTCATCGGCCTCGTCGCCGGCAAGGCGATCCCGTCGCCGGTGCCCCACGCCGACGTCGTCACCTTCACCACCCACAAGGTGCTCCGCGGACCGCGCTCGGGTGCCCTCGTGTGCAAGGCCGAGCACCAGGCGGCGCTCGACAAGGCCGTCTTCCCGATGATGCAGGGCGGCCCGCAGATGCACACCATCGCGGCCAAGGCGGTCAACTTCAAGGAGGCCGCGAGCCCCGAGTACGCCCAGTACGCGAAGGACGTCATCGCCAACAGCCAGCAGCTCGCCGAGAGCCTCAAGGAGGTCGGCATCCGCCCGACGACCGGCGGCACCGACACCCACCTGTCGCTGCTCGACCTGCAGGGCGTCGGTGTCACCGGCAAGGAGGCCGAGGAGCGCGCCGACGCCGCCGGCATCGTGCTCAACAAGAACGCGATCCCGTTCGACCCGCAGAAGCCGAACATCGCCTCCGGCATCCGTGTCGGCACTCCGTCGGTCACGACCCAGGGGATGGGCCTCGAGGAGATGAAGACGATCGCCTCGCTCATCCACACGGCCGTCACCAAGGGCGACGCCGACCCCGAGCACGCCGTGAGCAAGCAGGTCCGCGCGGAGGTCACCGACCTCGTGACGCGCTTCCCGGCATACCCTCGCTGAGTGGGGTCCGCCCGCAGGCGTCGGGTCACGAACGAAGGTCGGTAGGTGCACGAGTACGTCCTCGTCCTCATCGTGGCCGCCGCGGTCACGTACCTCGCCACACCCTTCATCCGCAGCGTCGCGGTGGCGACGGGGGCCTTCACGGCCGTCCGTGAGCGCGACGTGCACAAGACGCCCATCCCCCGGCTCGGGGGAGTGGGCATCTACGTCGGCTTCGTGGCGGCCGTCCTCGTCGCCCGGGCCCTGCCGTACCTCGGTGGGCTCTTCTCGACGCGTCAGCTGTGGGGCGTGCTCGTCGCCGGCGGCATCGTGTGCCTGCTCGGTGCCTTCGACGACATCCGCGAGCTCGACTGGCTGACCAAGCTCGCCGGCCAGATGCTCGCTGCCGGGCTGATGGCCTACACCGGGGTGCAGCTCCTCTCGCTGCCGATCTTCGGCACGACCATCCTGCCCACCCCTGTGCTCGTGCTCGTGACCGTGGTCGTCGTCATCGCCTCCACCAACGCGGTCAACTTCATCGACGGCCTCGACGGGCTGGCCGCGGGGGTCGTGGGCATCGCGGCGTTCGCGTTCTTCGTCTACAGCTACTCGGTGTCCAAGGCCTTCCAGCCGGCCAACGT
>JABFXB010000434.1 GCA_013361975.1 Dermatophilaceae bacterium | reverse complement strand
CTACAACGAGGGCATGCACCAGGCGATCGAGGCGAAGGAGGGCGTCGAGATCAAGAACGAGAACCAGACGCTCGCCACGATCACCCTGCAGAACTACTTCCGCATGTACGACAAGCTGTCCGGCATGACGGGCACCGCCCAGACCGAGGCCGCCGAGCTCAACTCGATCTACAAGCTCGGCGTCATCCCGATCCCGACGAACCGGCCGATGATCCGCAAGGACCAGCCCGACCTCGTCTACCGCACCGAGGTGGCCAAGTACGACGCCGTCGTCGACGACATCGCCGAGAAGCACGCGGCCGGCCAGCCCGTGCTCGTGGGCACGGTCTCGGTCGAGAAGAGCGAGTACCTCTCGCAGCAGCTCAAGAAGCGCGGCATCAGGCACGAGGTCCTCAACGCCAAGCAGCACGAGCGCGAGGCGGCGATCGTCGCCGAGGCCGGGCGCAGGGGCGCCGTCACCGTCGCGACGAACATGGCCGGTCGAGGCACCGACATCATGCTCGGCGGCAACTCCGAGTTCCGTGCGGTGGCCGAGCTCAAGAAGCGCGGCCTCGACCCGCACGAGACGCCCGACGAGTACGAGGCAGCCTGGGACGAGGCGCTCGCCGAGGCCGAGAGCGACGTCGCGGCCGAGCACGAGGAGGTCACCGAGCTCGGCGGCCTCTACGTCCTCGGCACCGAGCGCCACGAGTCGCGCCGCATCGACAACCAGCTCCGTGGCCGCTCCGGCCGTCAGGGCGACCCCGGCGAGTCCCGCTTCTACCTCTCGCTCAACGACGACCTCATGCGCCTCTTCAACGCCGGCCTCGTCGACCGCTTCATGCAGACCGCCGGCATGGAGGACGACGTGCCGATCGAGAGCAAGATGGTCACGAACTCGATCCAGAAGGCGCAGGGCGCGGTCGAGGCCCAGAACTACGAGATCCGCAAGAACGTCCTCAAGTACGACGACGTGATGAACCGCCAGCGCCAGGTCATCTACGACGAGCGGCGTGCCGTGCTCGAGGGGGAGGACCTCCACGAGCAGCTGCGACTGTTCGTCAACGACGTCGTGGGCTCGTACGTCGACGCGGCCACGGCCGAGGGCTTCGCCGCCGACTGGGACCTCGAGAAGCTCTGGGACGCGATGCGCCAGGTCTTCCCGGTGTCGCTGACCATCGACGAGGTCGAGGACATGGCCGGTGGCCGCCAGGCCATCACCGCCGAGCTGCTGCGCGAGCAGCTGATGTCCGACGCCCACCACGCGTACGACCAGCGTGAGGAGACGCTCGGCCCAGAGACGATGCGCGAGGTCGAGCGCCGGGTCGTCCTCTCGGTGCTCGACCGCAAGTGGCGCGAGCACCTCTACGAGATGGACTACCTGCAGGAGGGCATCGGCCTTCGCGCGATGGCCCAGCGCGACCCCCTCATCGAGTACCAGCGCGAGGGCTTCCAGCTCTTCGAGGCGATGATGGAAGCCATCAAGGAGGAGTCGGTCTCGCACCTGTTCTCGGTCGAGGTGCAGATGCCCGAGGCGCCGGTCGCGGTCGGCGCGACGCCGATGTCCGTCGGCGACCTCGTGGGCGGTCTCGCGGCAGCCGAGGTGCCCGACGACTCCACCGGCGCCGCGTCGGTGGACGAGCCGGCCGGCACGAACGGGAGCCGGGCGTTCGGGGCCGGGGTCAAGGTGTCCGGTGTCGACCTCGACACCGACGGTCAGCGTTCCGGCGGCCTGCGCTACACCGCACCCGGCGAGGACGGCCGGGCGGTCGAGACGGGTGGCCAGCAGACCGTCGAGCGCAAGGCCGACCGCCGAGGCAAGAAGGTCAAGCGCAAGCGTCGTTGATGGCGGCTCCTGGTCAGCCGATGGTGAGCGCCGTCAGGAGCCAGCGGCCGTCGAGGCCCTCGAGGCGCAACGCGATCGCCCGGACGCGGCCGTGGGACACCACGACCGCGCAGGCCTCGACGATGCCGTCTGCCGGCTCGCAGACCCGGACCCGACGCACGACCGCCGCGCGTCGGGGGCCCGGGGTGCGGCGCCGCGCCGCCACCATCGCCTGCCGCGCGATCACCGAGTAGACCGTGGGGGCGGTGTGCCGGATCAGCTGCGGTGCCGGCCGCTGGCCCGAGACGACCTCGACGACGGCCTGTGCCAGCCGCGCCACGACGGCGGCCGGGTCTGGGAGCAGGCTGCTGCGCGTCGGCTGCCGGCCGAAGTCCTCGTCGTCGCGGGCGCCGAAGAAGTCGAGGGCGAGGGCGTCCTGGGCGTACGGCTGCTCGCCGTGCCAGGCCTCGTCGGCGCTGATGACCCGAGGGGCGGTTTGTGGGATGCGGCGCACGACGAAGCCCTCGGTGCCACCGGCGTCCCCGCGCAGGCCCGGCTGGGTAGAAAGTGCGGTGGAGGAGCGGTCGGGCGTGCGGAAGCTGTCGCTCATCGGTGTGCTCCTCGCTCGACGGCGGTCGCGGCCCGCTCGATGGACGGCGCGTGGGCCAGGTCGGAGGGCGGCCGCAGCTGCTGACCCGGCACGAGCAGGTCGGGGTCGTCGCCGATGACGTCACGGTTGGCGGCATACCAGCGGGGCCATTCGCGGGCGACCTGCACATCGGCGGCGTCGGGTCCGAGGTGGCGTGCGGCGACGGCCCACAGCGTGTCGCCACGGTGGACGGTCACGACATCGTGCGTGCCCGCCGTCGGTCGCGGCGAAGGCGCCAGCAGGCGCGAGTGGTCGGCGGCGAGGACCGGGCGGGGCACGGAGGGCAGGTAGCCCGGTCGCTCGCCGCCGCCAGCGCTCGCTTCGGTCTGCAGGTTCGGAGTCGGGACGAAGCCCGGGGCGAGGGCTGCGGCGCCGGGCTCGGCAAGGCCGGCTGACGGGGGTCGCAGGTGCTCGCCGCTGGGCTCGAAGGCCGGGCCGAGGGCCGACGTCCCGACGGACGCGCCCAGGGCGGGCTCTCGCGTCGAACCCGCGGACACCGGTGAGGAGTCGGCGCTGGACACCTGTGACGGGGGCAGGGCGAGCGACCCGACCGTGGCCCCGAGCACCAACGTCAACGCCTTGCGCGCCGCCACCGGCGTGATGCGCTCGGCGAGGTCTGCCCCCACGCGCCCGGCCGTGCCGGGCAGCGCTGCCGCAAGGGTGAGCAGCGAACCCAGGCCGAGCCAGCCGGCGAGCCCGACGCCGACCCAGGCCAGCAGCAGGACCAGCACGTCGTCCGGTCGTGCCGCTCCGGCCGGGGCGCCCGTGCCACGCGTGGCGACAACGGCCAGCACGCGGAGCGCCGCGGCCGCCACGGCGAGACCGACGAACGCCGCGGCGACGCCAGGTAGCACGAGCCCGATTCTGCGTGTTTGCTGCATTCCCCTGTGCATACGTTTATTGAATGCAGTTTACATGTGTTTGGTCAAGTATGCTTTCGGTCAAGAAACGGTCGGGCTGGCCCGGAGCCGTCCGGCGGGGGAGGGTGTGCACATGCGCTGGGACCGGCTCTTCGACGACCTCGCGGCTCAGCTGGCGCTCGACGAGAGCCGCGGGCTCGAGTCCGAGGTGGCCGACCGCGTCAGGCGCGAGCGCGCACTGCTCGACGTCCACACGCGCCTGCTCGGCAACGTCGACGCCAGTCGCGTCGGACTGCGCCTGCCCGGCCGTGTGGTCACCGGCCGACTCGTCGACGTGGGTCCCGACTGGGCGCTGGTGGAGACGGCGCCCGGCCGCCCGTGCCTGGTCGCCCTGGCGGCCGTCCGGGGGATCACCGGCCTCGGCCCCGGTGCCCGCACCCCGTCCGTCGTCGCCAGGCGGTTCGGGCTCGGCGCTGCTCTACGGGCCGTGAGCCGCGACCGTGCCGTCGTCGAGCTCGCAGACGTCGACGGTCGGCTCGTCACCGGCACGATCGACGTCGTGGGCGCAGACCACCTCGAGGTGGCTGAGCACGCTCCCGACGAGATGCGGCGCTC